>SVIX01000063.1 GCA_015069285.1 Clostridiales bacterium
CCCATCCGATATTCGGGGATATGCGCTACGGTGGGGCGTTAGCGCAAAAGGGCAAGCTTGCGCTGTGGGCGTATTGTTTATCGTTCTTACACCCGATTACCAAAGAACGTTTGCGTTTTATCGCCTATCCGCCCGAAACGGAAACGCCTTGGAAAGCGTTTGACCTTGCAAAAGCGGTTGAAATTGTATGAAAATTGCGTAAATTTGCAAAAACAACGAAAAATACGGTGAAATGCGATTGACAAAACTTGTTTTTGCGTGTAAAATAAATAAGTACGATATTGTATATTAGCAGTATGATAAGCGAAAGTCTACAAAAATGAGAGGCACGTTTTAATGAAAAAGAAAAAATTAACAGGTATTACACTTATGCTCGCCACGGCGGTCGTATCGACGGCTGTCGGCAGCGTTTTGTTGTCTAATGACAACGTTTCCGCTGACGAAACCGCGACGAATACCACAGCGCAATCCTATTCGCTCAGCTCAGTATTCAACGTCAACGGCGAAAAAACGAAACTTGGCGCATCTAACGAAAACGTAACGCAGTTTACGCTTCCCGACGCGGGTAGCGTGACGTATAAAAACGATTTGGCATTGAACTGGTTTGAAAAAGTGGATAATACGGTGCAAGAAAAGTTCTTCAACGTGAAGTTTTCTTTTGCCGATAAGAATTTTAAAGAAGTAACCCTTACGATGGATACGGCGTCCGCTTGGGCAACCAAAGACGATTTATCCACGAACAGCATTACTTTTAAAAACGACAACGGCGCACTTGGCGTATACGTGAATGATGCGGAAACGGCGGCGACCACAATTGCGGCGGCTGACGTTAATAAGCCCATTTCCTTGCAATTTGCAGACGGCAACGCCGACGGTGAATTTAAAGTGCAGTATAAAATTGCCGACGGTGCGTATGCAGACCTTGGCACGTTTGAAAACATCGGTGCGAACTTTGCCGAGTATTCCAACACGACCGACGACGAAAGTTTCCCGTTGACGTTTAAAGCAAGCATTAAGACGACCGACGAAATTAAAGATACGAATATTCTTTTATACGAACTCAACGGTCAAAGCTTTGAAAACGCAACCAAGAGCGATACAGACGTAACGGTGAAAGATACTGCCGCGCCCGTAGTCGTAGTCAACGAAGAACTTGGCGGTTTCTTGCTCGGTACGGCAATCACGCTTGATTATCAAGTCATCGACGTACTGAATACGAAGAACTTGACAACGCCCGTTTTAGGCTTCTATCAATGGACGCCTGCAAACACGAACGAGCCTAAATTTGATAGCGAGAACGATTTCAAAGACAGCGATTATAAGAAATTGACGACCAGTTCCACCTATTTAATGGATACGGTTTTTTACGAAAAAGATGGCGCAGTCGTTCCGATTGATGGTAATAAGGAAGGTGCGAAAGCAACGACCGTATTTGCGGAAGACGGAAAGGAATACGTTTCTATTCTCGTAAAAATCGGCGATGGACAGTATAAAGACGTAATGTGCGATTTGTCTTGGTATGCCAACGCAGCGGCGAAAGTGACGAAAGGTGATAGAGATTATATCGTCGTTGACAAAAACAGCGAAGGTCCTAAATACAGCGCATACGTCAACCAAGACGAGGAATTCGATGCAGAAAACTTCAAAAACGACACCGTTTGGAACGATTTCCAAAAAGCGCTTGAAAAAGCAGCGGAAGACGTGGTGGCAGGTAGTAATTCGTCCATTCGTTTCCCGTCCTTTAAATGGCTTTTAAGCGATAACAACGGCTATCGTAATTTGAAGTTCACGATCAGCTACAAAACGCCAAGCTCCACGTCGGCAAGCACTTCGTCCAGTTTGAGCTACAACGCATTGAAGCTTTCCGTATCTAACGCGGGTACGTACGAATTTAAGATTTTTGCAGTAGACAAAGCGGGTAACGCAATGCAATGCAAGGATTTAGAAAAGGACGAAATTGTAGACGTAAGTTCTTCTAATATTTGGGACTTGAAGCAAATTCCTTCCTTTACGTTCACCATTAAAAACGGTACTTTGGAAGTGGACGAGCCCACCAAAGCTACGGAAAAGAAAGATACGGTTAGTCTGGATACGACGTATACGCTTTCCGATTTGGACGTAATCGGTGCGAAGAGCTTGAAAGAAGATTACGCATTATTCAAAGTAAATCTTGATAAATACAACGCAACGGACGAGGCAAAGGGTAAAATGCTTTCGCAGAGCGCGTTGACGAAGATTACCTACAAAGATTTAGCAAAGAAAATCACGGAAGATAAGATAAAGGCAACGGACGATTATTTCAGCTTATATCTCAACGCATACTGTGAAATTTTGGCGGAAGAAGTAGGTACGACGGCAGATAAGATCAAGCCTTGCTTTACGAAAATCAATGAATACGATTCCCGTATTACGGAAGAAAACGACGCGGCAAAGTGGAACGAATACAATAAGTATAACTGGTCGCCTACGTCGCAAAGCTTTAAGACGGCGGAAGAAGGCACGTATCTCATTCTTGCAGACTATTACGAAGAAGAAATTTACACGCAACGTGCAACGGCATATCAGCTTGTCGTAGTAGAATCGGAAGCGGACGTTATCGAAGGCGAAACGGAATGGTTAAAAAATAACATGGTTTCCGTTATTCTCTTCTCGGTTGCGGGTGTAATGCTCATTCTTATCATCATCTTGTTGCTTGTCAAACCGTCCGATGAAACGTTGGAAGACGTAGACGAAAAAGCGGCGAAAAAATCGGAAAAGAAAGCAAAAAAAGATAAGAAAGAAAAAGAACACAAAGACGAAGAATAATAAACGAAACCGTCGCTACGAATAAAAAGCGGCGGTTTTATTATATCCTTGGGAGAGATAACCATGCTCACTTTGACAGTGGATACAACGCAATCGCTAAAAGAGTTCACCGAAAACAACTACGCGCAAGCGTCGTTTTACTGGTCGTATCTTTTAAAAAATAAAGAAATCAAAGTCAACGGCAAAAAGGTAGGAAAAAACGTACCGCTTGCCGTGGGTGATACGGTTACGTATTATCTTTCCAAAAAGCAAATGGAAAAGCCCGCCTTTCACACCGTTTACCAAGACGAAAATCTCCTTATTATCGACAAGGAAAGCGGGGTCAATTCGGAGGCCGTTTACGCCGAACTTTTCCGAACCTACGGCGAAACTTGTTCTTTTATCCACCGCTTGGACAGAAATACGCGCGGATTGATGGCGTTTACGCTAAACGAAAGCGCGGAAACGAGTTTATTAAACGCTTTTAAACAGCGGACGGTTGAAAAGAAATACCGCGCGTTGTGTTTCGGGAATTTTTCTAACAGCCACGACCTATTAAAAGCGTATTTAAAAAAGGACGAAGAGAGCGCAACCGTGCGGATATTCGATTCGCCCATAAAAGGAGCGGAAGAAATTATTACCGAATATCAAGTAATATTTGTGCGCGACGGAGTATCGGAAGTAGAAATTACTCTACACACGGGCAAAACGCACCAAATTCGCGCGCATTTGGCGCATATCGGTTGTCCGGTCGTCGGGGATATGAAATACGGCGATACAGCCCAAAACAAAGCGAAAAACCTTGCTCGACAATGTTTAATAGCCAAAGAATTGACCTTTCATTGCAACGATACGTTATCCTATTTAAACGGCAAGACGTTTGTTTCAAAATTCGATTTTGATTAAACAAGTCAATATAATGCGAACCCGTCTCAAAAGTGTCTTTTGAGATGCGAAGCAATTTTTTGAGAGCGTACCTAATTTACGATATATGAAAAATACGGGCTACCCTGTCGGGTATCCCGTATTTTTGGTGCCGAAGGTGGGACTTGCGCTTTTGGCAGCGCGCCCCGCTTGACAATTATCAATTGTCAACTTTGCCGTCAAGTTTTTTCCTTATCATATCCCGTAAGGCAAAGCGTTTTGCTCTCACAAAACGGCTCCCACCCTCAAGTCCCACCTAATCTACGATATATGAAAAATACGGGCTACCCTGTTGGGTATCCCGTATTTTTGGTGCCGAAGGTGGGACTTGAACCCACACGTTGTCACCAACAATGGATTTTGAGTCCATCGCGTCTGCCATTCCACCACTTCGGCGTTTCAAGCTTTATTATTATATAAGATTCTCTAAAAAAAAGCAAGCGTTTATCACACTATTTTTTAAAATTTTAAATCTTTTTTTAAACATTTTTAATTCTCTTGCGTTTTTTTTTAATCCGTGGTACAATATAAATGGATAGAATGTCTTTTAGGAGCTCATTTATGGAAAAACTCGTCCTTATCGACGGCAACAGTTTATTAAACCGCGCTTTTTACGCTACACCCGTATTTACGACAAAAGACGGGCTACCCACGAACGGCGTGTTCGGATTCGTGAAATTAATGCTCAAAATCATTAGCGATAAAAAGCCTAACTATTTTGCGGTTGCGTTCGATTTGCACGCGCCTACGTTTCGGCATCAAATGTACGATCAATACAAAGCAGGACGAAAACCCATGCCCGACGATTTAGCAAAGCAAATGCCCGTTTTAAAAGACGTATTACGCGTTATGGGAATTAAGATTTGCGAATTGCAAGGTTACGAGGCTGACGATATTTTGGGTACGCTTGCAAAGAAATTCCCCGTGCAAACGTATATATATACGGGGGATAGGGATTCCTATCAGCTTGTAGACGAAACGACGAACGTTTGCTTTACGAGAAAGGGCGTTAGCGATATATTAGAGCTCACCGCCGAAAACTTCCAAGACGAAATCGGACTTACGCCGTCGCAAATCATTGATTTAAAAGCGTTAATGGGGGATAAGTCGGACAATATTCCCGGCGTTGCAGGCGTAGGCGAAAAATCGGCTATGAACTTAATTAAAACGTATGAAAACATAGACGGCGTATACGCACATTTGGAAGAAATAAAAGGTGCGCTACACGATAAGCTGGAAAAGGATAAAGACAATGCGTTTTTTTCCAAAAAACTTGCTACCATTGATACGAACGCGCCTATTGCAATTACTTTGTCGGAATATATCTTAAAAACACCGTTCCCGTATGCTTTAAAGGAAAAATTTGCGCAACTTGAATTTAAGAGCTTACAAGGTTTGAATCTGTTTGCGGAACAAGTTGAAGAAGAAAAACGGGAAACGAAAGGGGAAATTATTGAAATTTTCCCTGAAAATATTTCCGAAACCTTGGAACGACTGCAAAACGATTCTATAACGCATATCGCTTGCGACTGGCAAGAAAACGAATTACGTTTTTGCACGTTCAACGGAGCGTGGCAATCCTCCGACGACGCGACGGAATACGTCTTCCCGATCAAGACTTCGCTTTTAGACGCAGGATATTTTGATTATCAGATCAATCCGTTATTAAAATACATTTTTTCAAGCGATAAACGCCTCGTTTGTTATAACGCGAAAGAAATTATGCACCGCTTGCAAACGCTCGACATTCCCTTTACTGCGGCGTTTGAAGACGTTGCTATCTTGAAATGCATTGCAGACGGATTAAGTAATTCCGACGGTTTAGGCTTGTGCTTGGATTCTTTTTCGTTGTCCGCAACCAACCGTGCCTACGGCTTAGTTTGGCTGTTCAATCATTATATAAACGTCGTCAATGAAAAGGAAAAGCGGTTATATCGCGACGTCGAACTTCCGCTCGTACGCGTTCTTTTTGAAATGGAAACGCAGGGCGTTTGTATCGACGAAACGACGTTGCGCGAATTATCCGTTAGCTATAACGCGGAAAAAGCGGATATCGCGCAAAGAATATACGCTTTGGCGGGGGAAGAATTTAATATCAATTCTACCCAACAACTTGGTAAAATCCTGTTTGAAAAGCTGAAAATCGGCAACGGCGTAAAAAAGAATAAGGATAGCAAGAATTATAAAACGACTGCGGAAGAATTGGAAAAATACGCCGATCAATCGGAAATCATACGTTTGATTTTACGTTATCGAAAAGTGCAAAAACTCTCGTCAACCTATATCGACGGATTTAAACCGTTAATAACCAACGGAAAAGTGCACACCACGTATAACCAAGTCAATACGACAACAGGTAGACTTTCCAGCACAAACCCCAATCTCCAAAACATTCCCATTCGCACGGACGAGGGCAGAGAACTGCGTAAACTTTTCAAAGCCAGCGAAGGCTGCGTATTGGTAGACGCCGACTATTCGCAAATCGAGTTGCGGCTTTTGGCGCATTTTTCAGGCTGTAAAGAACTGATACAATCCTATTGCGAGGGTAAAGATATTCACGCAACTACCGCATCGCAGGTTTTTGGCGTACCCTTGGAAAAAGTTACGTCGCAAATGCGCCGTGATGCCAAAGCCGTCAATTTCGGTATTATTTACGGCATTAGCGCGTTCGGTCTTTCCAACGATTTGAATATATCCGCTAAGCAGGCGCAGGCGTATATCGACAAATATTTTGAAACGTATTCGGACGTAAAATCGTATATGAATAAAAACGTGGAAACGGCAGCAACC
>SVIX01000064.1 GCA_015069285.1 Clostridiales bacterium
CAAGAAGTCGATATAATTCAAATCCATAAGCCAATCGCCGTTATCTACGATAACCGCCGCGTTTTCGCCCTCAAAGCTCACGAATTTAGACATTTGCTTTTTAAAACATTCCACGTTGTGTTTAATCGTTTCTTTGGTCATCATCGAACGCATATCCGTTCTGCCCGACGGGTCACCCACCATCGCCGTACCGCCACCGATTAAAATAATCGGTTTATGCCCTGCTTGTTGCATATGATGCATTGCGATAAGTTGCATAAAGTGCCCCACGTGCAACGAATCTGCCGTAGGGTCAAACCCTATATAAAAAGGAACGCTCTCTTTTCCGAGTTTTTCATACAACTCGTCCTCGTATACTACCTGTTTTACAAAGCCTCTGGCTTTCAGTTCGTCCATTACGTTCGCCATCTTATTTTCTCCTTTTGCTTATTACTCGTTATTTAGAATAGTTTACACTTTTTTCTTTTTCTTGTCAAGCGTTTTCACCGCCGTTTTATCCGCCTTTCGCAAATACCCACGCCGTTTATAATCGGCGTGGGTATTCTTCTTAACAACAAGTTTTTACCATAGTCTTTTTTTTACGTTCGGACATTTTTGTTTGGCAAACGCCGCTCGAAACTCTACGTAACAACCGCATTTTTGACAAACGCCCGACAATAAATGTTCACATTCTTTACAAAACGCCAACCTTTGCTGATATAAAGCGTCGTCCACTTTTTCGTTTAAGGGGATTTTTTGCAACCGCTCCCGTATATCCTTAAGCGTATCCGCCTCCGCGCTCTCCAAAAGCAAGCACCTTTTACATTGTTTCATACTCATTTAATGATAAACTTCACGACGCTACAAGGCGGGAGCGTAGCCGTAAATCCGTCCTCCGTCTTCTTGAAATTCTCAAATCCACGAATTTTTACAACGTCTTTCTTGTCAAAATCGTTATAATCGTGCGCATCGCCCGTCACGATTTCCGCCGTAATTTCTTTTACTTTAAAATCCGCGACTTGACAATGCACTTCCGCGTTTTCGCTCATCGAGGTATTTACGATAGTCGAAACAATCGTTCCGTCCTCTTTTATCGACGCGCTT
The DNA here is from genome assembly GCA_015069285.1 of Clostridiales bacterium. Taxonomy (GTDB): domain Bacteria; phylum Bacillota; class Clostridia; order Christensenellales; family Borkfalkiaceae; genus Scatosoma. The sequence goes on from SVIX01000064.1 coordinate 1,084, forward strand.
TCAATAAGTTGCGGGAGCTTTGCGCCTTCGTAAATATTTTTCGTCGTTATATACGAACCGAGTAGCGTATTTTCATGGTGGTCCTTATACATTTTGAACACGTAATAAGTAGGCGTAAGTACCATTTCTTCGCCGTCGGTAAGCGCTACCGATTGCAATACGTTAATCGTTTGCGCAATCGTCGCCATTCTAATTCTGTCGCTGTGCTTATTGAAAATATTCAACGTCAACCCTGCCACCAACGCGTCGCGGATAGTGTTTTGTTGATACAAGAACGCAGGATTCGTTCCCTCTTCTACTCTATACCAAGTACCCCATTCGTCTACAATCAAAGCCGTATGATTTATCGTGTCGTAACGCTCCATAATCGCGATGTGACGGCTTACGATATCCTCCATTCTATACGCGTTCTTCAACGTATCGTAATACTCTTTCGCGTCAAATACCGTCGCCCTATTTTCCCCAGACGCATGGGTATAATAATGCAACGACAAACCTTCCATATGCGGATACGCCTTTTTCATCATTACTTCCGTCCAATTATAATCCGCGCCGTTAGGGCCGCAAGCAATTTTTAACGCTTTGTTGCCGTCGTGTTTAGCGACGTATATCGCGTAATTTTTGTAAACTTCAGCGTAATGCTCGGGCGACATAAGACCGCCACAGCCCCAGTTCTCGTTCCCGATACCGAAATATTTCAACTTCCACGGTTCGTCTTGCCCGTTTTCCTTTCTTATTTGCGTTATCGGCGAATCCGCGTTGCTCGTTATATATTCCTTCCATTCCGCCATTTCTTGAACCGTACCCGAACCGACGTTGCCCGCAACGTACGACTCGCAACCGACTTGTTTGCACAAATCGAAAAACTCGTGCGTACCGAAGGAATTATCCTCCACGACTCCGCCCCAATTCGTATTTACCATCTTTTTACGGTTCTCTTTTTTGCCGATACCGTCCTTCCAATGATACTCGTCCGCAAAACAACCGCCCGGCCAACGCAATACGGGAAGCCCCATATCTTTAAGCGCGGTCACCACGTCCGTCCGCATACCGTTGACGTTGGGTATAGGCGAATCCTCGCCCACGTACGTGCCTTCGTATATGCATCGCCCAAGATGTTCGCTAAAACACCCGTAAACGTCCTTACTAATCTTGCTTAATTTTTGGTTTGGATTGATAAGATACTTTTCCATTTTTTCTCCTTTTTATTTTTTTGCTATGTCATAGAGAATGTTGATTAACAAAAAATCTATTTGCGACAGAGCCTATTTTTTATTTTATCAAGAATTTCACGACGCTACAAGGCGGGAGCGTAGCCGTAAATCCGTCTTCCGTCTTCTTGAAATTCTCAAACCCACAAGTTTTTACAACGTCTTTCTTGTCAAAATCGTTATAATCGTGCGCGTCGCCCGTAACGATTTCCGCCGTGATTTCTTTTACTTTAAAATCCTCGATTTGACAATGCACTTCCGCGTTTTCGCTCATCGAGGTGTTTACGATGGTCGAAACAATCGTTCCGTCCTCTTTCATAGACGCGCTTTCGATAAGTTGCGGAAGATTCCCGTCTTCGTAAATATTCTTCGTCGTTATACACGAACCGAGTAGCGTATTATCGTGGTGGTCCTTATACATTTTGAACACGTAATAGGTAGGCGTAAGTACCATTTCTTCGCCGTCCGTTAAAGCTACCGATTGCAATACGTTCACCGTTTGCGCAAGGTTCGCCATTCTGACTCTATCGCTATGCTTATTAAAAACGTTCAACGTCAATCCCGCAATCAACGCGTCACGCACGGTATTTTGTTGATACAAGAACGCAGAATTCGTTCCCTCTTCTGCCGTATACCACGAGCCCCACTCGTCGACAATCATCGCTACGCGCTTTTGCGAATCGTATTTATCCATAATCTCACTGTGCTTTTGGATAAGCTCGTCTATTTTATACGCATTCTTCATCGTCGCGTAATATTCTTCGTCCGAAAAATCTTTAGCGACGCCTTTATGGTCGTAATCCACCAAATACGTATAATAATGATAGGAAAGCCCGTCCATCAACGTCCCTGCTTCCTTCATAAGCTCTTCCGTCCAATAATACTTTTCGTGACTAGCTCCGCACGCAATTTTCAAAGGTTTATTATTCGGGTCGTACGTGCGCACGTAGGTAGCGTATCTTTTGTATAAATCCGCGTAATATTCCGCGCGCATAAACCCACCGCAACCCCAATTCTCGTTGCCAACCCCGAAGTATTTTACCTTCCAAGGCTTTTCTTGCCCGTTTTCTTTTCGAAGCTCCGCCATCGGCGAAAGACCGTCGCACGTCATATATTCTACCCATTCGCTCATTTCTTGCACCGTGCCCGAACCGAGATTGCCCGCAACGTACGCCTCGCACCCAATTTGTTTGCACAACTCGAAAAACTCGTGCGTGCCGAAAGAGTTATCCTCCACGACTCCGCCCCAATACGTATTTATCATCTTCTTGCGGTTTTCCTTTTTTCCGATACCGTCCTTCCAATGGTAATAGTCCGCAAAACAACCGCCCGGCCAACGCAATACGGGAAGTCCCATATCTTTGAGCGCGGTCACCACGTCCGTGCGCATACCGTTGACGTTGGGAATAGGCGAATCCTCGCCCACGTACGTCCCTTCGTATATACATCTTCCGAGATGTTCGCTAAAACACCCGTAAATATCCCTGTTAATCTTGCTTAATTTTTGGTTTGGATTGATAAGATACTTTTCCATTTTTTCTTTTCTCCTTTTTATTTTTTGGCTATGTCATAGAGAATGGTTGATGAACAAAAAATCTATTTGCGACAGAGCCTATTTTTTAATTTTTTATTTTATCAAAAATTTCACGACGCTACAAGGCGGAATCGTAGCCGTAAATCCGTCTTCCGTCTTTTTAAAATTCTCAAACCCACAAGTTTTTACAACTTCTTCTTCGCCGAAATCGTTATAATCGTGCGCGTCGCCCGTCACAATTTCCGCCGTAATTTCTTTTACTTTAAAATCCGCGATTTGACAATGCACTTCCGCGCTTTCGCTCATCGAAGTGTTTACGATAGTCGAAACAATCGTTCCATCCTCTTTCATAGACGCGCTTTCGATAAGTTGCGGAAGATTCCCGTCTTCGCAAAGATTCTTCGCCGTTATATACGAACCGAGTAGCGTATTATCGTGGTGGTCCTTATACATTTTAAACACGTAGTAAGTAGGCGTACGCACCATTGCTTCGCCGTCCGTTAAAGCTACCGATTGCAATACGTTGACCGTTTGCGCAAGCGTCGCCATTCTCACTCTGTCGCTATGCTTGTTGAAAATATTCAACGTCAACCCCGCCACCAACGCGTCACGGACGGTGTTTTGCTGATACAAGAATCTCGGATTCGTTCCCTCTTCAGGCTTACACCAAACCCCCCATTCGTCTACAGCCAACACTACGCGCTTTTGCGGGTCGTAGCGATTCATAATTTCGCTCGTGCGTTGAATATGCTCGTCCATTTGATAAGCGTTTTTCATTACCCTGTAAAACCCTTCGTCCGAGAACTCCCTCGCCCGTTCCGTATGATCGCCGGCATAATAATGCAAGGACAGCGCGTCCATATATCCTCCCGCTTTCTTCATAACGACGTCCGCCCAATGACAATACCCGGGCATGTTCCCGCTCGGTCCACAGGCAACTTTAAGCGGTTTATTGTTCAAATCGTACGTGCGCAAATACGTAGCGTATCTTCTATACTCGTCCGCGTAATATTCCGGCTCCATATTACCGCCACAACCGTAACTTTCGTTGCCAACCCCGAAATATTTTACTCTCCAAGGCTTTTCTTGCCCGTTTTCTTTTCTGAGTTTGGTCATCGTCGAAGGCTTATCCGACGTCATATACTCTATCCAGTCGTTCATTTCTTGCGCCGTACCCGAACAAACGTTACCCGCAACGTACGCCTCGCAACCAACTTGCTTGCACAACTCGAAAAACTCGTGCGTACCGAAGGAATTGTTCTCCACGACTCCGCCCCAATACACGTCGAACATCGTCGGACGCTCTTCCTTTTTCCCGATACCGTCCTTCCAATGATACTCGTCCGCAAAACAACCGCCCGGCCAACGCAATACGGGAAGTCCCATATCTTTGAGCGCGGTCACCACGTCCGTCCGCATACCGTTGACGTTGGGTATAGGCGAATCCTCGCCCACGTACGTGCCCTCGTATATACATCTTCCGAGATGTTCGCTAAAACACCCGTAAATATCCCTGTTAATCTTACTTAATTTTTGGTTTGGATTGATAAGATACTTTTCCATTTTTCTTTTCTCCTCGGGAAATTTATATTACTTTGTATCTATTATACTACCCAACCAAACGGAACGCAATATAAAATTATGCTATAAAACTGACTTATTCTGCTTTTTTTGCATACAACCGCTTTGTCTGTTTCAGGCGTTTTGCGCAACCAACGCGCGCATTTTTACGCTTTGTTCGCTCCCCAATTCCTCCAATAACGCGCGCACTACCTCCTCGCGTGTCCGCGTTTTTAAACCTATGGCAAGCTGTAAGTTTATTTCCTCGTTCCTTCTTTTTTCCCGTAACGCGTGTACCCGTTCTGCATACGCCTCAAATTTCGTCATAATTTTTTCCTCCGTAACGTAATTTGTAATCGTATAATAACACAAAAAACTTGACAAACGTGTGTCAAGTTTGATAAAATAAATACAGAGGTGTATTATGAAATTCGTTATTTTATTGGAAATGCTTTTTGACTTACTCGCAAAACGCAAAATCACGGCAGGATATTTCGCGGAAAAATTTGAAATTTCCACCCGCACGGTGTATCGGTACATTGATTTATTATCCACCTGCGTACCCGTTTACGTCAAACAGGGACGGGACGGCGGAATATTTATTTCGGATAGCTACAAGCTCCCGAAAGGCTTTATGACGGAGGAGGAATATAAATCCGCGATAGAAGCGCTCGAAACGATGTACGCCCAACTCCCCGAAGAACGCTTTCTCACGGCAAAGCGCAAACTCTCCGCGCAAGCCAAATCAGAAATCCGCGACTTGGCGTTGTCGGGCGACGTCGGCAGTATTTTGGTAGACGGCGGAACTTGGGGCGACACCCGTTCTTTTTCCGAAAAATTACGCTTGATTGAAGAAAGTATCAAAGAAAAAACGATTCTCGAAATCGTATACCACGCGCGAACGGGCGAAAAATCCCAACGCAAAATCGAACCGCACGTGCTCGTTTTCAAACAAAACGTATGGTACTTATACGCTTTTTGCCACAATCAACGCGCCTTCCGCCTTTTCCGCGTCGGGC
>SVIX01000065.1 GCA_015069285.1 Clostridiales bacterium
AGCGTCCCTCCACGGACGTTATCACGGGCGTTATCAAGAGCAATCTCAATACCCGTATTGCGTTTGCCGTGGCAACCGACGTCGATTCACGCGTTATTTTAGACCAATCGGGCGCGCAAAAACTGCTTGGAAAAGGGGATTTCCTGTATACGATGCAAGGCATCAATACGCCTATCCGTGTGCAGAGCGCCTTCATTTCGCCTGAAGATTCTCAACGCGTCGTAAACTTTATCAAATCCAACAACGAGGCGTATTACGACGAAAGCGCTACGGCGTATATAAATAACGTGCGTTCAGGGAGCGACGGAGGCGGTTACGGCGGAGATAGCGACGAAATTGAACCCGTGTATATCGACGCGTTGCGTTGCGTTATTTTAAGTAACAGCGCGTCTATTTCCCTCATTCAGCGTAAATGTTCTATCGGTTATAATAAAGCGGGTAAAATTGTAGAATGGATGGAAGAAATGGGGTATATTTCCAGCTTTGACGGCGCGAAAGCGAGAAAGGTGCTTATTACCAAAGAAGAATTTGAAAGTAAATACGGTGAATTGTAAAAAAAATAAAAAATCAGGCATACGTTTGTCATATTTACCGTGTTATAATGACGGCGTAAGGATAGATAAATGTTATCTAAAAAAATATTCGGCGTAATTTCGCTCGGTTGCGATAAGAATCGCGTGGATACGGAAAAACTTTTAGGGTTGTTAAAAGAAAAAGGTTGCACCACGACGGACGATTTATCTAAGGCGCAAATCGTTATCGTGAATACCTGTGCGTTTTTACAAACGGCGCGGGAGGAGGCAATCAATACCGTTTTTGAGTGCGTAGCTTATAAAAGTCGGAATTTGGAAAAAATAGTCGTAACGGGTTGTTTACCGCAAAAATTTATTGAAGAATTGTTCGAGCCCTTGCAAGAGGTAGACGTTTTTTTAGGGATTTGCGATTATGAAAAAATTTTCGAGGCGTTGGAGTTGTCCTACCGAACGAAAGAACGGCAAAATTACGTAGGGAAGGGCGCAGACGGGTATCGAAAGGCAAGAGTTTTGACTACGGACGAGCATTACGCATATTTAAAAATTGCTGACGGATGTTATAATCATTGTACCTATTGTCTAATACCTAAAATCCGAGGAAAATACCGTTCCTATCCAATGGAAAAATTGATAGAGGAGGCGCAGTCCTTAGGCGAGATTAGCGAGTTGATTTTGGTTGCGCAGGACAGCACGCGCTACGGCGAAGATTTGTACGGTGAAAACCGTTTCGTGGAATTGATACGAAAATTATCGTCGTTAGATAATATTCAAAAAATTCGCCTGCTGTATTGTTATCCGGACGTTATTTCCGACGAATTAATCGAAGAGATGGCAACGAACGATAAAGTTTTAAAATATATAGATATTCCTATGCAACATTCGGAAAATCGAATTTTAAAACTGATGAATCGAAAAGGCACGAGAGAAGGATATTTACTTCTTTTAAAGAAATTTAGAGAAAAAATTCCCGATATTGCGATACGTTCAACGTTTATCAGCGGTTTTCCTTCTGAAACGGAAGAAGAATTCGAGGGGATGAAAGCGTTTATCCAAGAGGCGCAATTTTTCAACTGTGGATTTTTTGCGTATTCCAAAGAACCTGATACTGCGGCGTCGAGAATGAAAGGGCATATCCATCACGCCACTAAAAAAAGAAGGGTAAAAGCGTTATACCAAATACAGGAAAGTATTTCGGCGAATATTTTATCGAAATTCGTTGGCAAAAAAATCCAAGTGGTGTGCGACGGAATCGATTACGATAAAGATTGTTTCGTAGGTAGAGCGTATTTTAGTGCGCCCGACATAGACGGGAAAGTGTATTTTAATGCTTGCGAGGCGATGCAGGGAGAAAGTTATACCGTTTTAATAGAAAAGACGGACAGCTATGATTTATACGGAAAAACGGAGGATTATTTAATATGAATTTACCTAATAAAATTTCTTTAACGCGTATTTTTATGATACCCGTATTCGTGGTAACCTTCTTTTTAGAGGGGATACTGCCTTACAATTTTTTAATTTCCGCGGTAATTTTTGCATTGGCGGCTTTTACCGATTTTATCGATGGTAAAATTGCGCGTTCCAGAGGGCTGGTTACCAATCTTGGGAAATTTTTAGACCCGATTGCCGATAAAGTGCTCGTTTCTACGGCTATGGTTTTGCTTTTAACGATGAGAAGAAGTTTATTCGGGAGGTTCGATTGCGGAGTGCAAGCACCGTTGTACGTTGCGACTGTAGTTTGCGTGTGTATTATTTTGGCGCGTGAATTAATTATTAGCGCGTTCCGTCAAATTGCCGCGACGAACGGCATTGTTATGGCGGCAGAGAAACTTGGTAAATATAAAACGGCTTGTCAAGACGTTGCTATTTTTATATTGTTGCTTTCGGCGGATATTTCTACGCCCGCGTCGTATGCCGTACCTTGGGGGGTATACGTGGCGTGGTTTGGTGTTGTATTGTTTTTCTTGGCAACCGTTTTAACAATTTGGTCGGGCATTGCCTACGTCGTTAAAAATAAACAAGTTTTAAAAGATAAAAAGGATTAAAAAATGCAAACGGATAAAACGGTGATACGCGCGGTAGGCGCAAACGCTACACACGTCAATAATTTAATTTTAAAAGCGCAAGCATTAAATAACGGGATGTGTGAATATCGCCATACAAGAAAATATGATGAGGATATTATTGAAATTATATACGATGAAAATATTCCCAAACGTCTTTTGGAAGATATAATCCGCGTGTTTGCGGACGGTTTGGAAGAATGTATTTACGCTATGGACGATACGCCACTTTCAGAACAACTCGTTCGGTTATTGAAATTGCGGGATAAAAAGTTGAGTATCGCCGAATCTTTTACGGGCGGTGGCGTTTGCAAACGCGTCGTTTCCGTTTCCGGCGCGAGCGAAGTCTTTTTCGAGGGGTTAAATACCTATAACGAAAAAGCAAAAATAAAAAGGTTAGGCGTTTCAGAATATACCTTGCGTACCTTTGGCGCGGTATCCGAGCAAACGGCTTATGAAATGTCCGCAGGACTTATTGCCACGGGGGATTGTGATATTTGTATTACGACCACGGGATTGGCAGGTCCAAAATCGGATAACTCCGCGTTGCCCGTCGGACTTTGTTATATTGCGATAGGTACGAGGGAAAGAGTGTACGTGTATCGCTATAAATTTGACGGAACGCGCGAAGAAATCACCGAAACGGCAATCAATTACGCTTTATTTCTTGCGTATAAACAGTTGAAAAATATATAATATTATTATAAGGAAATAAAAAAAACAGGAGATATAAAATGGCAAACGATAAAAACACGGAAAAAATGAAAGCGTTGGACGCGGTATTGATGCAGATTGAAAAGCAATACGGAAAAGGCTCGATTATGCGTCTTGGCGACGAGGCGGGAAAAACGGAAATAGAGGTAATTCCTTCGGGCTGTTTAACGCTTGACTTAGCGCTTGGAATCGGTGGTTTTCCTCGTGGTAGAATTATTGAAATTTACGGTCCTGAATCTTCAGGTAAAACGACGGTTGCGTTGCACGCAATAGCGGAAGCGCAAAAAATGGGCGGTGTTGCGGCGTTTATCGACGCAGAGCACGCGCTTGACCCCGTTTACGCGAAAAAACTTGGCGTTAATTTAGACGATTTATACGTTTCACAACCGGATACGGGTGAGCAGGCGTTAGATATTACCGACGCGCTCGTTAGAAGTTCGGCTGTGGATATGATTGTTATCGACTCCGTTGCGGCGCTCACGCCCAAAGCGGAAATTGAAGGGGATATGGGGGATTCGCACGTTGGTTTGCAAGCTCGTTTGATGTCGCAGGCGCTTAGAAAATTAACGGCAATCGTCAATAAATCGAAAACTTGCGTTATTTTTATCAATCAATTACGTGAAAAGGTAGGCGTTATGTTCGGCAACCCTGAAACGACGCCCGGCGGTAAAGCGTTAAAGTTCTATGCAAGTATGCGTTTGGATATTCGCAGAACGGATACGCTCAAAGACGCAGACGGAGCCGTGGGGAACAGAACGAAGGCGAAAATCGTGAAAAATAAGCTCGCGCCTCCTTTTAGACAGGCGGAATTTGATATCGTATTCGGCGAAGGTATATCGCAAGAAGGTTGTATTATCGATACCGGCGTGCAGTACGAAGTTATAGGTAAGAGCGGTGCGTTCTATAGCTATAACGGGACTAAGGTTGCGCAAGGCCGTGAAAAAATGCGAGTGTTCTTAAAAGAAAATCCTGAAGTGCGCGCGGAAATTGAGCAAAAAATCCGTGAAGTGGCGAAAGGAACGATAGGCATCGGCGAAAGCGAAGAAGAATAATAATAAAAAAATGCGAGAAGTTTATGGGCTTCTCGTATTTTTTTTGAAATATTTGCCATTTGTATAAAAGTATTTTCTATCAAACATTTGACTTTTTTAAAAATATATTGTACAATATATGCGATAGAAAAAATTATAATTCGGATTTATATAAAAATCCGTTAAAATAATAGTTTTATCAATTTAATTTTATACAGGAGGCAAAAAAAATGCACAACAATCATTTGAGCGTCCTGTTTCTCTCTACCACAGTACAAGTAGGGGTGGCTATTGCGGTAGCCGTCGCCGCTTTGGCTGTCGGCGCTTTATTGGGCGTAGTGGTATATATGCTTATTGCCAATAAAAAGGTCGGTTCGTTAAAAAAGCAAAGCGATGAAATTATTCGTAGTGCTGAAACGGAAGCCGAACGCATTAAAGCGCAGGGAAAGGAAGAAAGCAAGCGCGCTTTAAAAGAAGCGTTGCTTGAAGCAAAGGAACAGGACTTAAAATTAAGAAACGAATTTGAACGGGAATCTAAGGAAAAGAAAGCGGAAATCCAAAGAATGGAACAACGCTTAACCCAAAAGGAAGATTCGCTCGACAAAAAGACGGAAGCCCTTGAACTGCAAAAAGCAAGCTTTGCAAAAAAAGAAGAAGAAGTTCTTGCTTTGCAGGAAAAGTTAAGTTCTCAACACGAACTTATGATTCAAGAGCTTGAAAAAGTCGCGCAACTTACCAAGGAAGAAGCGAAACGCTTATTGACGGAAGAAATCCTTGACAGTACCCGCCACGACGTAGCGGTACAAGTGCGTAATCTTGAACAACAGGCGAAAGACGAAGCGGATATGAACGCTAAAAAAATCGTTGCGCTTGCTATTCAAAAATGCGCGGCAGACCAAGCGTCCGAGCTTACGGTTTCCGTCGTACCGTTGCCTAGCGACGATATGAAAGCGCGTATTATCGGGCGTGAAGGTAGAAATATCCGCGCGCTTGAAAATGCAACGGGAATCGAGCTTATTATTGACGATACGCCAGAAGTAGTTATACTTTCTGGGTTTGACCCCGTTCGTCGTGAAATCGCAAGATTATCGCTTGAAAAACTTATTAACGACGGTAGAATTCATCCCGCAAGAATTGAAGAAACCGTGGACAAAGTTTCTCGCGAAATGGAACAACAAATCAAAGAGGCAGGCGAAGCCGCCGTATTTGAAGCGGGTATTTTTGGGTTGCACCCCGAACTTATCAAACTTATCGGTAGATTGAAGTTTAGAACGAGTTACGGTCAAAACGTTTATAAACATTCCATTGAAGTAGCAACGCTTGCAGGGCAAATGGCTGGCGAGCTTGGGCTCGACGTCAACTTTGCAAAACGCGCAGGATTGTTGCACGATATTGGTAAAGCGGTTGACCAAGAACAAGAGGGTACGCACATTCAAATTGGCGGTGATTTGGCGAAAAAATATAAAGAAAACGCTAATATCATCAACGCGATTATGGCGCACCACGGCGACGTAGAACCTAAGACGATTGAAGCTGTTTTAATTCAAGCGGCAGACGCGATTTCGGGCGCTCGTCCCGG
>SVIX01000066.1 GCA_015069285.1 Clostridiales bacterium
CTTCCATTCCTTCAAGAAGTATACGACCCATTTATACATACCCATAGGTCCTACGGGGAGAATAAACGCAATCTTTTCTTTTCTTTCTTTCGCGAGTCTGATTTGCATTGCAATTTCGTGACCCATATACGTTTCAAATTCGCCTAAGCTATCGCATTGAACGGGCGTAAAGCCTTTGTTCCAAAACGCTTGTCTTTCCGTTATTTTTTCAGGTGCGTCGATACACGCGTCGATTTTATCAAAATCCCAACCTGCGGGGTAAAACCCTTCCAACATACTTCCTTTTACCGTAGAATTGAAATTCATAATTTTTATCTCCTAATTGATTTTTATTTTTTTAATTTTCTAAATATTTCCGTCTTTTAGACTGTATTTAGGGCAACAACCGTTTCGCCGTACCCTTCAAATATACTTGGCATTGGCGGAAACCTTCGGCGTAATCCACACCACATTGATAACCGCGATAACGCGAGCAAGTGCGTACCATATCGGCAAAATCGATATTATCGTGTTCACGCATCCAAACGAGTTGGCTTTCGTGACATTCAAGCATATTAATCTTCAAATCGATTTCTTCCGAAATATCCACGTATTCCGTAGGGTTAAAATTTACCCCTGCCAAAGTATCCATATAATATATAGGCACGAGTTTCGCAACCTTATTTACCTTCGTGGGATAATTAGGCAAAGTCGCCGTGAAACTTGCGTCGAACACAAGACGGGAAACCGCCGTATGGTCAGGCATATAATCGTTCGGGTCGTGGGTAATAATTACGTCGGGGTCGGCATAGCGGATAATATCCACCATTTTATCACGAGCTTCTTTATTATTGTCGTAAATCTCCAAATCGTCAAATCCGCCGGGGATTACTTCGATTCCCGCCATTCTACCTGCTTTTTTCGCCTCTTCCGCGCGAATCTTTGTGAGTTCGTCGGGCGGAATGATTACGTGTCCCAAATTCCCCGAAGAAACGTGACAAACGATTACCGTATCACCGCGTTTTACGCATTTCGCGAGCGTTCCGCTACAAGCAATTTCCACGTCGTCGGGATGACATCCTACCGCTAAAATTCTCATTTTTTTACTCCTTTCTTTTTTCTTACCGTACACACGGTAACCCGTAATACGGCTATGGTAGCCACGCCGTTTTTAAGCGTGGCTACTCGTTAAATTAGTCCTGTTTTTTCGCTTTTTTCGCTTTCTTTTCCGCTTTCGCGTCAACGTCTGCAAGCGTTTCGTCCGAAGGTTTCACCAAAAGCAACACGATAATCAAAATAAGCATTACGCCTGCGATGGAGAACAACACCACGGACGCGACGTTATTTTTCAACCAATCCGTTTCACCTTTAATTACCGCTTCTTCCGATTCTACGACCACTACGGAATACGCCGTAGCGCGTTGCGCGGGAATACCGCCTTCCCAGAAATCTGCGAGTATCAAATACTGCCCTTCCTCTACCGTCGTAAAGCTCTTAGAGGAAGCGTTCCAATTATATTTCTCGTATTTTTCTTCGCTGTTAATTCTATCGCCCGCTTCGCCGATTTTTTCAAAGAATCCGCTATTCAACAACGTATTTACGTCCACGCCGACGCGCGTTGCTAAAAGTTTCGCGTAAGCTTGCATATACACGGACATATAATCCCCGTCCGTAACCTTGGAATAATCGTAGGTGGCAAGTTCTTTCGCCAACGCGTCAAACGTTATCGCCGACAAATCGCTAACGGCTACGCTCGAACATTTTTCAAGGTCGATTTTATATAACGCGTAATCTTCGTTCAAATCGGTTGCGCCGACCACCGTAAAGGAATCCAACGAGAAGGTCTTATTCAAGACTTCCGATTCCGCTCTACCGCTCGACGAAGAGGAATCCTCTACTTTCAAGCCCTTGTTTTTAATTTCGAACGAGAAGGAGGGAATCCCTTCGATGTCCCAAACGTTGCTTCCGCTAACGCTTACTTCTTCGTCGTCCAAATAACACTTCATCGTGTTTCCGGCTTTATCGTTTGCAAAAATTTTAAATTCGTATTTGCCCTCTTTTTCTACGGACAATTTTAACGAGTTATAGGAAAGATTGGACGACGTCGATTCACTCTCCGAACCGGGCGCGCGGTAACTAATGGTAAATTTCAAGTTACGATACCCGTTATTATCGTCAATCAACCACTTGAACGAGGGGAAATAAATATAGGAGTTGCTACCCGCATACACGTCTTCCGCCGCCTTATTAAGCGCCGTCTTGAAATCAACGACTTCTTGCATTTCGTCAAAGTTATCCACCAAAACGGTTTGCTTTTTATCGTCGATTGTATCCGTCGTCACGAACTTGCTGTTATAAGTCGCCCCAGCCTCGTTTCTATCTACGGGAATATACAAAAGTTTTTCGCTCAAATCTTCGTTTACGCGTCCGGCGTTTGCGTACCAAGCCAAATCGTATACGGCTTTGTCTTTATCCGTTCCGTTAAACGTGGAATCGCCTACCGTAATTTTTACGGAAACAAATTCGCTACCGTATTCTTTATACACGGTCGTAGCCTCAGTTTCGCCTTCCTTCGTATAAGAAGTGGGGAAGAAATAGGTCGACGTACTAAGCGACGCGTACTTTTCAAACGCTTCTGCGTCCGTTGCAATCGAAGGATTGTATTGATAGTATTCCAACGTTTTGGTAAGGTTGCTGTTTTTGATAACGTCGACGACCGTATAATCCAACGCGAACGCCGTACCGAGCAAGAACCCGTCTACCGCCTCGTTGACGACAACGACGGGCGCCGCCGTATCTTCAATTTTATTGTCCTCGGTTACGCCGACGAAGCTTTGTTTATTCAGCTCCTTACAAACGATAACCAACTTTTTATCCGCAATACCTTCAGCGGAGTTTTCGCCCAAGTCTGCTTTTATTTTTAACGGCAACGTGTCGTTATAAGCGTATTCCGTATAATTTGCGCCTACGTTTACGAGCGTTCCGATTTTTTGCGTAGCTTGTCCGCCGACCGCAAGCAATACGCCGAACTCACCGTCGTCGTACGCGTCGCCTGCAACCGCGTTATCTTCAAGGGTAAGCGTAATTTCCTCTTTGCCCGTTTGCGTAACGGGTACGAGGTACGCGTCCTTAATTAACGCGTCTTCGTCCGCTTTTTCGATTTCCTCGCCCTCGAACACGTACGCGACTACACCGTTTTCCGTTTTTCTAAAACGGATAGAGTTCGTCGCTTTGTTTTCCGAAGTTGCCCAAGCGGAAGTCGCGTCCATATGGAAAGTGACCGTTTCAAAATCTAACGATTCAAAAGCGAACTTAAAGGTAAAATAGCTTGCTTGTCCTTGTTTGCTATCCGTTTTCTTTTCGTACCATTTATACGCAAGATTACGCTTTAAGGTAACGCTACCTTCGTCGGAGAAGTTAAAGGAGGTAGCCTTTTTCGTTTCCTCCCCAACCGTTACGTCCGTCATCGTAATCGTCGCTTGGGACGTGGAAAACACGTCGCTAACGGAATAGGTATCAGCCGCGGAGGCTTGAATACCTTTACCAAGTAAAGAGCCACCGACAGTCGCGGTTACGGCTGCGGTTGCAAGCATTAGAGATATTGCTGTAATTTTCTTCTTTTTCATTAAACGATGCCTCACAATGTTATCGTAGACTATTATTATACTAATCTATTTTACACCGAAATGCAACTTTTGTCAAATGCATTTCAATGGAATTTTTACTGTTTTTTAATTTTTCATTGAATTTCTACCGCTTTCTCGATATCAAACGCTTTCCAAGGCGTTTCCGTTTCAGGCGGATACGCCAAAAAACGCAAGCGTTCTTTGGTTATCGGATGCGAAAAGGATAAACTGTACGCCCAAAGCGCGAGTTTGCCTTTTTGCGCCAACGCTCCACCGTAACGCATATCCCCGAAAACGGGATGCGAGATGCCCGCCGTCTGCACGCGGATTTGATGCGTTCTGCCCGTATGCAACCGAATATCTACAAGCGAATATTTGCTTACGCTTTGCAATACTTTATAATCCAATTCCGCGTATTTTGCGCCTTCTTCGGACGGCGTGCATATATATACCATATTATTAACGGTATTTTTCCGCAAATAATTACAAAGCGTCGCGCGTTCTTCTTCGGGCGTTCCGCAAAGTACCGCCAAATACTTTTTTTCAAAGTCCCCCGACTGCAATCCCGCCGTCAATCTTGCCGCCGCTTTACTCGTCTTCGCGTATACCATAACGCCACCCGTCGGTCTATCCAAACGGTGTACCAAACCGACGTAAACGTTCCCCGGTTTGTTATAGGCTATTTTTAAATACGTCTTTACTTGGTCGAACAAATTGTCGTCCTTACTCTCGTCAGGACAGCAAGCCGTCATTTGGTTTTTCAAAACGACGATGATATGATTGTCTTCGTATAAAATAGTAAACGGTGGACGGTATTCTTCCGCGCCCGTATTCGTTTGATTAGTTTCCGTCATTTATAAATATACCTCCTGCCCCGCACGGGAGCGCAATCCCTTCTTCCGTTTGTATACCCACTTCGTACGACTCAACTCTGCCGTTGAATTTTTTCAAAGTAAGTTTTAATATATTTTGCAATACCATCGGTTGCAATCCCGTCGTATATCCGTTGATAAGCACAAAGAGCGGATTCTCCGTAAGCACCTCGGCGCAAAGCTCAACGAATTTATATAAATCGTTTTCAATTTTCCACATTTCCCCGCTCGGTCCTCTACCGTACGAGGGCGGGTCCATAATAATCGCGTCGTATTTATTCCCGCGCCGTATTTCCCGTTGCACGAATTTCAAGCAATCGTCGATAATATACCGAATCCCCGTATTTATCCCCGAAAGCCTTGCGTTTTCACCCGCGCGCTCCACCATACCTTTCGCCGCGTCCACGTGCGTTACCTGCGCGCCCGCTTTTGCGCACGCCACCGTAGCGCCTCCCGTATACGCGAAAAGGTTTAATACTTTTATCGGGCGGTTTGCCGATTGAATAAGCTCCGTCATATATTCCCAATTTACCGCCTGCTCGGGGAACAACCCCGTATGCTTAAAGCCCATTGGTTTGATTTTGAATTTTAAATCAAGCTTATCGTAAGAAATATCCCATTCTTCCGGCATCGGTTTGAGTATCTTCCAACCGCCTCCGCCCTTTTCGCTACGCTTGTAGTAGGCGTTCAGTTTCGGGTAAGAAAACAAATCCCATTGCATCGGCCAAATAACCTGCGGGTCGGGACGAAGTAAATATACGTCCTTCCAACGCTCTAACTTATATCCGTCACCCGTGGCAATAATGGTGTAGTCTTTCCAATTTTGCGAAATTTTCATACCGCGATTCCCTTTTTTTATCTTTAAGGCATAATACGACATTTTACCTTTCTATATTATATCTTAAAATGAACGTATTGTAAAGTATTTTTCCGCTTTCCACTCAACAAAAAAACAAATAAAAAAAACTTTTTCATATTTTTTAATTTTTTTTGAAAAAATAGCAAAAAAACAGTTGACAAAACTTTTTCTTTTTAGTATTATAAATGAGCTGTTTTGAGTGACGAGCTCATTCGTCGATAAAAACAACTATATCGCGGGGTGGAGCAGCTAGGTAGCTCGCCGGGCTCATAACCCGGAGGTCGCAAGTTCGAATCCTGCCCCCGCAACCAAAATGGCGGCGTAGCT
>SVIX01000006.1 GCA_015069285.1 Clostridiales bacterium
CGTTTCGTATGCGCCCTTGCCTAATACTTGTCTTTCTTGTATTTTTCTCGTAAAACGCAAAAATCCTACGAAATACTTCGTATTTTGCTCGCTTTCGTACAAGTCAAGTACGCGCGCTCACAAAATACTTGTCTTTCTTGCATTTTTCTCGTAAAAACACACAAAAAAAGATTTTTTGTTAATCAACCATTCTCTGTGACATAGCCAAAGAAAAAAAATAAAAACGCTCCGAAAGATTGGCTTTCGGAGCGTTTTCATACGCTTGTTCGTTTATTGCTCTTCGGCAGGGTTTATCAAGTCGAAGAATTTTATCAAAAATCCCGAAATAGGGAAACTTGCTTGTATAATAATGACGAGGAGCAGTATTTGCGGTAGATTAAGCTCAATATTCGACCAACCCTCAAAGACGAATTCGCCGATAACGGGAATACACACTACGGCGATACATAACGCAGTCGATACGATAAAGAGAACCGCGCGCACGATATTAAACGGCTGACAAATGCGGTAAAGCATTACGAGTCCGCAGAAGGTAAGCGCAAGCATCATCATCGCCTCGTATTCCGTGGCGACCGTTCCGTTTTGCGTGAAAGCAAACTGTTCGGAGAGCGGAGTTTGGTGTACGGTATACAAAATCAAAATACCGAGCGCCATCGTTAGCGCGCCGGGAATGGCGCGACTTAGTACGTAGGGGATAAATTTGCCCTTTACCCGTTCCGTGTTCGGCTGTAAGGAAAGCACGAGCGAGGGAATCGCGCTTATGAACATTTCGTACATCAGCATATTGCTCGTCGTGAAAAAGTATTCGCTTTTCAGGAAAATACAAACGACGGACAAAAACAAGGTCAACAGCGTTTTCATAATATATAGCGACGAAGAGTCCTTGACGTTGTTGATAACCCGTCTGCCTTCGTACACGATTTTGGGCATTGACCCGAAATTACTATCTTGCAAAACGAGGTTAGAAACGTTTCTCGCCGCCTCGCTGCCCGAGGCTACGGACACCGCGCAATCCGCCTCTTTCATCGCCAAAATATCGTTGACGCCGTCGCCCGTCATCGCGACGGTGTTGCCCGCCTTTTTAATCGCGCGGATTAAAATGGCTTTTTGTTCGGGCGTAACGCGACCGAATACCGTATATTGGTTGGCGGCGTTTTCCACTTCTAAATCGGATAACCCTTCCAAAGAGATAAACTGCGCCGCGTTTTTAATGCCTGCCCGACGCGCTACTTCGGATACCGTTACGGGGTTATCGCCTGAAATGACTTTCACGGCGACCTCGTTGTCTTTGAACCATTTAATCGTATCGATAGCGTCGGGGCGGATATTGTCCGAAAGGGTTAAAATGGCTATCGCTTTTAAACCCAAGGGGATTTTATCGCCTTGTATTTGCGAGGGCGAATGTGCGACCACGAGCACGCGTAAACCCATTTGCGCGTATTGCTTGACGATTTTATCAATTTTAACGGGCAACGGTTTTAAAACGAATTCAGGCGCGCCCATTACGTACGTACCCGCGCCTTCAAAGGTGACTGCCGAAAGTTTTCTCGCCGAGGAGAAGGGCAGGGTAGCGATAGGCTGTAACGCCGAAGAATGACCAAAGCGTTCGTATAACGCGATAGAGGTTTGGTTGTTATCGCTTAACGACGCGTTGATAGAACCGATAATGTCGTCGATTCCGTATTCCGAGGTGGCGTTTAGTAAAATACAATCGCTCACCTTCATTCTGCCGTCGGTAATCGTACCCGTTTTATCCAAACACAGCACGTTGACCCGCGCGAGCATTTCAAGCGAATACATATCTTGCACCAACGTATTGTATTTTGCAAGCCGAATCATACCCACGGACAGGGCTACCGTCGTTAAAAGGAGCAAGCCCGACGGAATCATACCGATAACGACGGACGCCGTTTTTTGAATCGTACCGCTAAGCAGTTCGTCGCCCGCGAGGAGGGTTTTCCAGAACCCGCCCGTCGTCGCAAGGTCTGCCCATTTCTTGCCGACCGCGCCAAAATTGGTGAAAAACATCAAGACGGCTACGGGAATGATTGCCAAACCGATGATTTTAATGAACAAAGTAATGGAGTTCATAATTTCCGAGTTCGGGCGTTTGTATTTTTTTGCTCTCGCCGTCAATTTGCTAATATAGGTATCTTCCGCGATTTTATCCACGCGTACGGCTATTTTACCGCTCGCAAGGAACGAACCTGCATAGATGAAATCCCCTTCTTCCTTTTTAATAGGAACGGATTCGCCCGTCAAAAGCGATTCGTTGAGTTCCGCGTTGCCGTCGATACAAATACAATCGGCGGGGACTTGTTGCCCCATAGATAAAAGCAAAATATCGTCTACGACAAGTTCTTCGACGGGAATATCCAACTGTTCGCCTCCGCGTACGACTTTGGCGGTCGGGGAGGATAAAATTGCCAATTTATCGATTTTCCGTTTCGCGCGAATTTCTTGAAAGATACTTACGAAAATATTACAAAGAAAAATCGCGACGAACAAAAATTGCGATAAGGGGGCGCGCGCAAGCAACAAAGCGATTGCGGCAATCAAACAAAGCAGGTTGAAAAAGGTGCAAATATTCCCCACGAAAATACTGCGGTACGTTTTGGAATATTTCTTGGGCGCGTTATTGACGAGCCCTTGCGCCACGCGTTCTTCTACCTGTTTTGCGGAAAGACCTTCGCTGGCGTCCGCGTTAAAGCGTTGCACGGACGTTTGCGGTTGCGCTTGGTTTTTTTTCTTAAAAAAAGAAAAAAATGATTTCTTTTCTTTTTGCGTCACGTCCGACGGTTGCGTCGTGACGGGGTCGTTTTTTTTCATAAATCGCCTCGTAAAAGGAATGGATTGGTTCTATTATAGCATACCTATGCGAAAATTACAAGTTTTTTCGGGAAATTTTATAGGAAAATGATTCGTCTGCTTTTCATTTAATTGCTTTTCGTGAAAAAAAGTTGTATAATAGGGGAAACGAAAGAATCTTTTTAGGAGTAGTATAATGATTGACATCAATCTTATCCGTACGAATGCGGAACTTGTAAAAGAAAATATACGCAAAAAATTCCAACACCATAAGTTGGAGCTTGTGGATAAAGCGTTGGAATTGGACGCAAAGCGTCGCGCTCTGATTGCAGAGGGCGATACCCTTCGCTCGTCGAGAAATACCCTTTCCAAACAAGTGGGTATGTTGATGAAAGAGGGAAAAAAGGCAGAGGCGGAAGAGGTGAAAGCGCAGGTAAAAGCCAACGCCGATAGACTTCTTGCCATCGAAACGGAAACGGAAGAGGTAGAAAACGCCCTTAAAAAGACGATGATGACCATTCCCAATATTATCTCCGACGACGTGCCTATCGGTAAGGACGATAGCGAAAACGTGGAATTACAACGCTTCGGCGAGGCGAAAACGCCCGATTTCGAAGTTCCCTATCATTTGGATATTTTAGAAAAGTTAGACGGTATCGACGTCGATTCCGCGCGCCGTACTTCGGGACAAGGTTTCTATTATCTCACGGGCGATATTGCAAGATTACATTCCGCCGTGCTTACCTACGCGCGTGATTTTATGATTGATAAAGGGTTTACCTACGTCATTCCTCCGTATATGATTCACGGCGACGTCGTTTCGGGGGTTATGAGCTTTGACGAAATGGAAAATATGATGTATAAAATCGAGGGGGAAGATTTGTATCTTATCGGTACGAGCGAACACTCTATGATTGGTCGGTTTATGGGACAAATTATCGACGGAAACAAATTACCCCTTGCCCTTACCAGCTATTCCCCCTGTTTCCGTAAGGAAAAGGGCGCGCACGGTATTGAGGAACGCGGTATTTATCGTATTCATCAATTCGAAAAACAAGAAATGATTGTCGTTTGCCGTCCCGAGGAAAGCGAAGAATGGTACGAAAAACTTTGGAGCTATACGGTAGAACTCTTCCGTTCGTTGGATATCCCCGTAAGACAGCTTGGTTGTTGTTCGGGCGACTTGGCGGATTTGAAATACAAGAGTTGCGACGTGGAGGCTTGGAGTCCCCGTCAACAAAAATATTTCGAAGTGGGGTCGTGTTCCAACCTCACCGACGCGCAAGCAAGACGGCTTGCAATCCGTTATAAGGATAGCGACGGCAAAGTAAAACTTGCGCATACTTTAAACAACACGGTCGTAGCTCCGCCTCGTATGTTGATTGCGTTCGTGGAAAATCATTTGCAAGCGGACGGGAGCGTGTTGATTCCCAAAGCGTTGCAACCGTATATGGGCGGTAAAGAAGTTATTCAACCCAAAAATTAAGGAAGGGAAAAGGACCGCGGACGGCGGTCTTTTTCAAGGGGAAAGCCGTTTATGAAATATCTTTTTTTCGATATCGAATGTGCCGGCGTTTTTAAAACGAAGGCAAAAATTTGCGCGTTCGGCTATTGTTTGACGGACGAGCGGTTTTGTATACTGAAAAAAGAAGATTTGCTTATCAATCCGCAAGGAAATTTTCATTTAACGGACAGAAAAGGACAACAGGGCATCGTGTTGCCTTATAAGTATGAGGATTTTAAAAAATATCCCACTTTCGTAGACCGCGCGGACGAAATTTATTCGTTGTTGCAAGACGAAGATACGCTCGTGATGGGGCACGCCGTAATGAACGACGTAAAGTATCTTAATTTTGAAAGTATCCGTTTTTCCTTGCCCCCTTTCCGATTTTCCTTTGCCGATACGCAATTTTTGTATATGAACAAAATCGGGGAATTTTCCATGCAATTCGGGTTAGGTAAAATCGCCGACGCGTTGGGCGTGGAATTTACACCGCACAGAGCGGTGGACGACGCCTACGCAACGATGCGCGTCGCCGAGGCAATGTGTAAAGACGAGGGCGTAACGCTCGTGGAATTACTTAAAAAATATCAAATTACGCTTGGGCAAATCGCCGATTACGAGATTAAGCAACCCACTTCCGTGGCGTTTGAAAATTTTAAACGCGAACGGGAACGGGCGAAAGAAGAACGGGAAAAAGCGCGCGCGGATTTTCATATTTTTGCCGATAGAGAAAAACGCAAACGCGCAAAGGACGGAAAATTGAAGAACAAAACCGTTTGTTTTTCGCACGCCGTAGAATTGCAAACGCCTCTTGCGAAAAAGTTATTGAAAGCGGCGTTTTCGCAAGGCTCGTGCGTGACCTTCCGCGCGGAAGAATGTGACGCGTATATTTGTTTCGCGGAGGAAACGGGCGCGAGATTGCAATCGGCGCAAAAGCGCAACGCAACCATTTATACCCCCGAAGAATTTGCCTCTTATTTGGATTTAAAATCATGATGAATCAATTACCTGAAAAATTTATTGCGCGAATGAAAGAACAGCTTCCCCCTTCGCAATGGGAGGCGTTTTTTTCCGTCTACGGAAATCCGCCTGTCAAAGGCGTTCGGTTAAACCCTTTAAAGGGCGATACGGAGGCGTTAAAAGGTCGCTTGTCCTTTTTACAAGAGCAAGTGCCTTGGGAGAAAAACGGGTATTATATTGCGCTGGATAAGGTGGGCGCAAGCCCCTTTCATAGCGCGGGATTGTTTTATTCGCAAGAACCCTCCGCGATGTCCGTTGCGCCGAAATTAGAGGTAAAAGCGGGGGAACGGGTATTAGATTTATGTTCCGCGCCCGGCGGAAAAGGCACGCAACTCGCGTGCGAAATGGACGGGAAAGGGATAATCGTATTGAACGAACCTGTCTTTTCCCGAGCGAAAATTTTATCGCAAAACGTAGAACGCATGGGCGTAAAGAACGCCGTCGTTACCTGTGAATTGCCTGAAAACTTGGCAAAAAAATTCCCCGCGTATTTTGATAAAATTTTAGTAGACGCACCCTGTTCGGGGGAGGGAATGTTCCGTAAAAACGCCGAGGAGGCGTTAAGCGAATGGAGCGAGGAAAATATAACGCTTTGCGCGAGGCGACAAAAGGAAATTTTAACGAGCGCCCTTAAAATGCTGAAAAAGGGCGGAAAACTCGCGTATTCCACCTGCACCTTCGCGCCCCAAGAAGACGAGGAAATCACCGCTTGGGTTGAAAAAAACTATCCTAAAACGCGCCTTATCGCGCAAGAAAAACTCTATCCGCACGAGATAAAAGGCGAAGGACACTTCGTTGCGCTCTTTGAAAAAACGGAGGGGGAAATAAACGATATTCAAAAGGTAAAGCCTTGGATAAGCCGTACCGCGGAGAAGGCGTATTCGGCGTTTGAAAAAGACTTTTTCCATCATCCGTTTGCAGGAAATCTGCACGAGGCGAACGGCGTGTTGTACGATATTCCTCTAAATACCTTTGATTGGAACGGCTTGCAGGTTTTGCGCGTGGGCGTACGGCTGGGTGAGCTGAAAAACGGTAGGTTTGAACCCAATCATTCTCTTGTTATGAGCGCAAAAGCAGAAGATTGTAAAAGGGTCGTGCGTTTGACGGAAGGGGACGGGCGCGTGGAAAAATATTTACGCGGAGAAACGATAGAGGCGGAAATAGAAAACGGCTGGTGCGCGGTATGCGTCGAGGCGTACCCGTTAGGGCTTGGCAAAGCGGTGAACGGGGTCGTAAAAAACCATTTGCCCAAAGGATTAAGAAAATAACGAAAGGGTAGCGAAATTTCGCTACCCTTTCTTTTCAATCATTGTGGTCGAATAAATTAATAATTTCTTTTTTCTTTTGCTTTGCGTATTCGTAAGCAATTTTCGTTCCGCTTTTCGGTTGATACGTAGCGGGGGAGTTACGGCGGTGTTGTCTTAACGGCGGTTTATATTCTTCGTTATAATAAAATACGCAAAAATCGCTATCGTCAATCATCGCTTGATTGCGCTCAACGTATTGCGCTTTTCCCGCAACCCATTTCGTTTTATGCTCAACTTCTTCTTCAACGCCGAGTATACTTACGGGGCGATTTTCAATACGGGAATAAATTTCTTCCCAATGGTCGCGTTCTTTTTCTATCGTACACGTTTCACTTCGGCAAGTATAAGCACGCCTTTGCAAATGCGGATACCTTTCTTTTAGCTGAGTAACAACGGCGTGGCAAAGGGTATTGAAATCGCTCCTGCTCCCAAATAAAAAAATTTCAACCTTTTCTTTTTCAATAAGATGGATAATTACGGATTTTAAGCGATTTTTAAGTTCTTCCGTTTCTTCAATTTTTCTATGCCCGAAAAAACTACAACTTTTCATAAAGCCTCCAATAAACAAAAAAGATGCCGTATACCTTACGATACACGGCAACGTAGAATATACCTTTCTCGTAAGTTTGCGACAACTTGTTCACACAATGGTTTGACCAATGGATTTTGTAAACACGATAAGAGATATAATCCTACCACGATTATATCCATTGGTACTTAATTATAAAATTTGTGTGATGCCTTAAAAATACAAGGCGTCAAATTGTCGCATATTTATTATAAGTAATTTTTTAAAAAAAGTCAACGGGTAATGTGAGATTGTTATTAAAATTTTTACGATATATTTATATAAAGGCTTTAAACAAAAAAAAGATGCCGTATACCTTACGATACACGGCACCGTAGAATATACCTTTCTCGTAAGTTTGCGACAACCCTTTTCATCACACTTAAGCATATTTCAGCAACGGAATTTTAAAAAGCGATAATAGATATAATCCTACCAAGATTATATCCGTTGCAAATTTTACTATGCTATTTTTTAGTGTATACTTGCCTTTTTACCGAAAAAGACTAAAAAAATTGTCGCATATTCATTATAAGCGTTTTTTCTCAAAAAGTCAACGGGTAATGTGAGATTGTTATAAAAATTTTTACGATATATTTATATAAAGGCTTTGTGACGCGACTTAAAAGAAACGAACGGATAAAAACCGCCCCTTGCGATACTTCGCAAGGGGCGGTCAGTTCATTCAAGAATTATTCTTTTTTAGATTTCTTTTCTTTTTTCGGAGCTTGGGCTTTACGCGATTTAAGCACTACCTTTCTAAGGACAAGACTTACCACCGCCAAGACGAGTACCGCGGCGATTGCAATCGAGCTTGCCAAAAGCCAAACGTTCATCGTGTTTTCAGGTGCTTCTTCTTCCTCTTCGTGGTCGTGGTCATGGTCGTCGTCTGCCTCCGCCGAAACGGTCGTTTCCGCAGTCGAGAAGTCTGCGTAGGTAACGTAGCTTACACCAGCCGTTTCTTTATACAAGTACGCTACTTTTTCCGCGTTGCTTGCCGAGGAATAGCTTGCGAAGTTATCGTAGGAGTTGCCTACCTTGTTTTCGTCGAGCGATTCGTCGTAACGGAGATATTTCGCGCTGTCGTAGAAGGAGAACGCGCCTTCAAAGTAGTTCTCGCCTTCGACCATACCTTCTTTCGCCGAGTCAAGCCAAGCGGTGATTTTTGCGTCCGTTTCGTCAACCGTCCAAGCGTCGAAAGCTACGAACGCGCCTCTGCCGTTGATTTTGCTGTTGTCGCGCGTACCGCTCCAAACTTCTAAGCGGTAGCTCTTCGCCTCGTCGCCCGTGTGCAAGTAGAAGGTTACGGTTGCCCAACCGTCGCCCGTACCCGTAACTTCCGCTTTTAACGCTTTTGCGTTGCCGTCGGCAATCGCCTCGTAACGAGCGGGAAGGGAGGCTAAGGAGAAGTCGCGTACTAAAATATTGTTTTCTTTGGAAACTCTGTCCGTGTTATACGCGTAAGCGGTTTTGTCCGTTTCGTTGTAATCGTAGAACGCAACGCCGTCGTTTCCGTCGTGTTTCCAATTATCGCTGTATTCGTAGCTAATGCCGTTTTCAAGTACCAAGTTACCCGCTTTTACGCCGTACGCTTGCAAGTTTGCATAGTACGCGTTTTTGTCGATACCTTCTGCGCCCGACCAGTTGGGGTTGACTTTATACAAACCGTTCGCTTGAAGTTTAAACGCCGTATCCGTTCTTGCAACGAAATCTTCCGCGCTCGGGTCTTTCGCCAAAACGTTACCTTCTTCGTCGTACCAATAGGTGAGCGTTCTGCCTACGGACAAGCAATTTTGACGCGCGTCGTCGTTGGTGTCGATAAGATATACGCTTGCAACTGCGCCTTCGCTTACCTTTACGCGCAAGGAAACCGCTTTATAGGTGTTTGCCGAAACGGTCGTCGTCGAACCGATAAAGCCGTACGATTGTCCCGCTTGTTCGGGGCTGTCGTCCGTATAGATAACGAGGGGTTGCGTCGTCATTTCGTCGAATACGCTATTCCAAGTTGCGCCTTCGCCACCGAGTTTTTCCAAAATTTCCGTATAGTTTTCCGCGTGTTCTTTGTTTAAAAGACCTGCGTTTTGATAAACGTTGATGTCCGTATTCGCAACGTTACCGCCTACGTACGCGCTGTTGCTATATACGCCTTTGTAGTTTTTGGGAATAGCGAACCCGTCTTCGATATTCGCGTCCGAAAGCTTGGTCGCCGTATCGAATCCGCTGTCGCCTTTTGCTACGTTCGTTTCACCCGTGAGCGTTACGACTTTGGAATAGTTACCGCTCGCCGCGCAAGCAAACGCTTCGTCCGAGAAAGGATTGGTTGCGTCTAACGAGGATTTGCTCTTGAATCCCGTAAATACCGCAAAACCTTCGCCGTACGCGCTCTTTTCCGTATCGATAACCGTCGTCGAACCGAGCGTGAACGAGAAGTTTACCGTCGCGCTATCTTCGCTATCGTTATGGATAAAGAAGAAACATTGTTGCCAACCGTCGTGAAGTTCCTTTTCCGTTTCCGTTTCGTTTTCCGTTACCGTAACTTTAATCGGGCTAATCGTAGTGGTGTCTAAACCGCTAATCGAAGGCTTGCCTTCTTTATCAAGCAAGGTAACGCCTGCGCCCGTGATGCCGTTCATATCCGAAGTTTTTACGAAGAAGGAGTACGCAACTTTTTCGCCTGCCTGAATGGTGATGGCAGGGGATTTTGCCGTATACGTCGCGCCTTTCGCCGAGAAAAGGATAAGCGCGTCGCCGTCCGTTAAATAGTCGTGGTCTTTAAAATATTCGTTATACGCCGCTTTTGCAAACGCGTTGTTGTCGTCGTTGAGCGTCGATGCTATGTTGCCGATAGCGTATTTGTCGTAATCGGTGTCAAAACCTGCGCCGAGCGAGGGCGAATAGGTTTGCGCGCCTGCAATAGTGGGGAATTTGGAAATATCGCTTTGTTCAATCGCCGTGTATTGGATATTGTTGCTGTCGCGCTTTTCCGTCGTCGGCGCAATTTCCCAACCCGTTTGCGTTAATAAATTATAGTTTTCAAAGTCGCCCGAGAAGTCGAGTACGAATTTCTTGGTATCTACTTCGCTTGCGTCGAAAATTTTCGCTTCCTTGGAGCTACCGAGCGTCAATTCTTCACCGCTGGGTACGCTCATCGCGTTTTTGTTTTCTACGAGCTTACATTCGATATCGTCGAAGAACGCGTAACCGTTGACGTATTCGTATCTATCCGTACCACCGCCAAGACCTAAGCCCAAAACGATAGTGAAGGTGGAGTCTGCGTACGACGCGCCTTTAAGCGCAAATTCGTATTTTACCCAGCCGTTGTTTTCCGTTACGCTTTCCGTATTGATATTCTTTACTTCCAACGGGTCGAGCGTTTTACCGCCGACCGAGTGCGTAATGGAAATATACGCGCCTTTATCAACGACTTCCTCCGTTTTGTCACCGCTCGTCGTCGTGCAGGTCAAATTGCTCGTTTTTACCCAAACGGAGAAGTTCGCGCTCGTACCTGCGTTTACCGTCACGCTCGTGGAGGAGGTGAACTTTTGCGCCGTACCCAAATGCGCGTACGAGGAGTTGGAGTATTCGTTGTGGAGCATTAAGACTTTGGTATTCGTTTTACCGTCTTCGTCTTCCGTAACTTCCTTGCCTTCTACCCAATCGTGCGTACGGGGATTCGCGACGGCGGTAAAAGTTTCGTCGTCTTGCTTTAATAAGGGCAAATCCTCGTCGTCGATATTAAACGATTGATAAAATTCAAGGTCGGTAATATCCTTATCGTCATCGTCGTCGTTGGCGTCTTTCCAAGCCGAGTAGTATTCGAGCTTATCGCGCACGGACATCGTGTCCCATTTGCTTTTCGCCTCTTCTTCGGTAAGCTCTTTTGCCGGCTTGTCCAAATTGGAAACGGTTAAATTCTTCCACGCATCGTCTTGCGTGTCGACAATACCGCTCGCCGCTTTGGAGGAAAGCGCCGTACCGCTCGTTGCGGAGTTGACCGAACGCGTCCAACCCGTAACGCTCGTCACGATAGGATTCAAACCGTCTTTGTCGTCGTACGTTTCAAAGTCGGCGTTTTTTACGAGTCCTTCGTCGGAGAAGGTTTCGCTTTCCGTGCTCTCTTCCGAGGAAGAAGAGGAGGAAGACGAAGAATCGTTTGAACAGGACGCGAACGCCACCGTTGTGGAAGTCGCCATCATCAGCGACATAAAGATTGCAAGTAAATTTTTCTTGCGGGAGTAATTTTTCTTCATACAATCACCTTTTTGGTATTTGTTATTAATATAGTGTTGCGCGTGCGAGATTAAACGCTAAGCCTAAAAAACACCACGCTATACTATTTTAATACAAATTTCAGTTATTGGCAAGCGTTTATGGCTACCCAAAGGCGAAAAAGTTTGATAAAAAGCAAAAAATTACGCAAAATACGGTTGAAAGCGATGTGTAAACGGAAAATTTTTCCGTAACGGGAGGAAGGCGTATGACGCAAGCGAAATTGAAAAACGCAAAACGCTTAGTTTGCGGAACGGCGGTAGGCGTGGCGAACAGTTTATTCGGCGGAGGGGGAGGAATGTTAGCCGTGCCCCTTTTATGCGCCACGGACTATACGCAAAAACAGGCGCACGCCACGGCGATTTTGGTGATTTTACCCGTGTCCTTTTGTTCGTTTTTGCTGTATTTCATACAAGGCTTATACGATTTTTCCGTGCTGATTCCCACGGCAATCGGGGTGGCGTTCGGAGGGGAAGTCGGCGCGCTTTTTTTGGGCAAATTGCCCACGAAAACGGTAAACTTGATTTTCGCGTTTTTACAAGCCGTTGCAGGCGCGTTTTTGTTCTTTTTTAAATAGGCTTTGTCACGTCACTTGGTGAAAAATCCTACGAAATACTTCGTATTAGGCGCGGTTACATACCGTTTCGCTAATACTTGTCTTTCTTGCATTTTTCTCGTAAAACCACAGAAAAAATAGATTTTTTGTTAATCAACCATTCTTTGTGACATAGCCTTTAAATAAATTTTGCGTTAGGAGGAGGGGGAATCGCGCATGTCTTTTTATCTTTATCTTGCGTTGGGTTTTATCGGCGGTATCCCTGCCGGAATGGGTATGGGAGGCGGTACGGTGACGATACCGCTACTCGTGCTTTTTGGGGGTGTAGAGCAGAAAATCGCCCAATGCGCCAACCTTTTTTCCTTTTTGCCAATGAGCGTGGGCGCGCTCCATACGCACGCGAAAAACGGGCTATTGAAGACGCAGGGAATTTTATGGGTGATTCTACCCGCTCTGTTGCTTTCGCTTTTAGGCGCGCTTTTAGCAGGCGCTTTGCCCTCTGC
Organism: Clostridiales bacterium; assembly: GCA_015069285.1. GTDB lineage: Bacteria > Bacillota > Clostridia > Christensenellales > Borkfalkiaceae > Scatosoma. Next base: position 12,536 of record SVIX01000006.1, read on the forward strand.
GCTTTTGCGTCGCGCGTTCGGCGTTTTCCTGATTGCGCTTTCCTTTTTTACGATTTTGAAAGGTAAAAATTAAAAGAATTTTCCAGCAAGAAATAAGTCAAAATATACAAAAAATATTACCGATTTTATAAAAAATAAAAAATATTGAAAGTTTTTATCAAAAATTTCAAAAAAGGGTATTTACAAATCGGCTTTTGTGTGGTATACTATGGAAAATTTTTAACGAGAGCGGGAGCGTTGCGCCGAAACGCGTCCGTTCTTTATACGGAAAGACGAAAAGTATGAAAAATTCGTAGCGAAAAGGTTGCGAAAGAAAAAAATAGAGGTAAGAAGTGAAAAGAATCGGTATTATTGATTTAGGTTCGAATACGGCAAGATTGCTCATCGTGGAAATGTTCACCGATGGGCATTATATGGTAGTAGATGAGTTGAAAGAAAGCGTTCGGCTCGGTCAAGATATGGAGCGGGACGGGTTCTTAAAACCTCAACGCATTGCGGAAACGATTAAAACGCTGAAGATGTTTAAGCGTCTTTGCGATACGAGCGGGGTGGAACGCATTATCGCCGTAGGTACGGCGGCGGTTCGTCGCGCAAAAAATCAGCGTTCTTTTTTAGACGAGGTACAAGTAGCGTGTAACATTACTATTCGCGTACTTACGGAAGAAGAAGAGGCGTTGCTCGTGTATCGCGGAGTTATCAATTCGATGGATATTCCCAAAGGGCTTATTTTAGAGATTGGTGGCGGTAGCACGAAAATCGTATATTATAACCGTAGAAATTTACTCAACTACGCGTCTTTACCGTTCGGCGCGGTGACGCTTACCGATTTGTTTGCAAACGACGCAACGCCGGAAGAGGCGGCGCAACATATCGAAGAGTTCTTCACCGAACAGCTTAAAAAATTGCCTTGGTTGAAAGAGGTTGACCCCGAGGCGCACATGATTGGCGCGGGCGGTTCGTTCCGTAATTTGTTTAAAATTGCCAAGCTCGTAAGAAAATATCCTTTGGATATGGCGCACAATTACCGTTTGAGCACCGAAGATTTTTCGGGAATTTACGATATGCTCAAAGTTTTGGACGTGGACAAGCGTAAAAAAATCAAAGGTCTTTCGCCCAAACGCGCGGATATTATGCCCGCGGCGATGGCGATTATTAAATCGTTCGTGTCCTATATGGACATCAACGAGTTTGCCATTTGCGGTTGCGGACTTAGAGAGGGGCTTATGCTCAATCAAGCTTTGCCGATTACGGCGGAAAAGCCTATTTCCGATGTTTTGGGGTACAGTTTGGATACGCTCGTGAAATATCACGAGTGCGACGTGAAACACGTAGAACACGTGTTACAACTTTCCGTACAACTGTTCAAACAACTTCGCGTTTTGCATAAATTCCCCCGTCAATATTTAAAGGTACTTAAAATTGCGGCGAGTATGCACGACTGCGGAAGACGGGTGAAATATTATAACCACGCTCGGCATAGCTGGTATATGACGCTGAACGCGCCCATTTACGGCGCAACGCACAGGGAAATCGTTTTAGCCGCTTTCGTGGCGGGAGGTCATAACCGCGAGGAAATACCGTTGCAGGAATGGCAAAAGTACAAAGACCTCGTTTTGGAAGAGGATTTGGAGGCAGTGAAAAAGTTGGGCGTATTGCTCCGCATCGCCGAGAGCTTGGACAGAACGCAATGTGGCGTGGTCACGGGCGTAAACTGTGACGTTTTGGGGGATTCCGTTATTATGAAAACGGAACTTTCGGGCGACGCGACGCTGGAAATTCGGGACGCGGAATCGGCGAGCGTAGAATTTAAACGAGCCTTCCATAAGAATTTGGAAATTTTGTAAAAAGACGAAAACCGCTCTTTCAAAAACGCCGTAAGGGGTTGAGGACGGGCGGATTTTCTTTGTATTCGCGAGCATTACGGAGCTTATTTATGGATTGGATACTTGCAAGCGCCTCGCCAAGACGCAAAGAACTGTTCGGCGAGGTTATCGGTACGGCGTTTGCCGTTATTCCTGCGCGTGGCGAAGAGGACGCGGGCGCGTTTACGACGCCCGGCGAACTCGTCGAGCGTTTGGCGCGCCAAAAAGCGGAAGAGGTAGCCTCCTTGCCTGAGGCGAAGGGGAAAGCCGTGCTCGGCGCGGATACCGTCGTGGCGTTAAACGGAAAAATTTTCGGAAAACCTGCCGATGAAGACGAGGCGTTCCGAATGCTTAAAGCGTTATCGGGGAACACGCACGAGGTTTATACGGGCGTATGTATTTGTTATCCGCTTGAAAAAGGCGGTTGTGAAAAGGTCGTTTTTTCCGTGTGTACGAAGGTCAAATTTTTCCCATTAACGAACGAGGAGATTTTAGCGTATATCGCAACGGGTTCGCCGTTAGACAAAGCGGGCGCGTACGGAATACAGGACGGCGGGCTCGTGGAAAAAATCGAGGGTAGCTTTTCCAACGTCGTGGGATTGCCCGTGGAGGAATGTAAAAAGGTCGTAGCAAAACTTTTTAAGAGTATGTAAACAGGAAAAAAACAGGGAGGGAGTTATGTGGAAATTATCCATTGATTTGGGTTCGTCGACGACGAAAATTTACCGCGCGGATACCAGCAACGGTATCGTTCTTTCCGAACCGTCCTGCGTGGCGGTCGTCGGAGAGGAGCGGGAGATAAAGGCGATAGGAAAAGAGGCGAAAAATCTTATCGGTAAAACGGCGGAATACACCAGTATCATCTATCCCGTGTACGAAGGGGAAATCGTCGATATGCGTTTGGCGGTGGAGATGCTCAAAGCGTTCTTTAACCGTATCGGCATTAAAGCGTCGGCGCTCCGTCGCGCGCAAGTTCTAATGAGCGTGCCTTGCGGGATTTCCGACCGCGTGCTTTCGCAATATAAAACGCTAACGGAAGAATGTGGTTTAAAAAAGGTGTTTTTCGTGGAGCAACCTTACCTTTCCGCCGTAAGCGCGGACGCGGTGTTGAGCGATTCCGACCCCGTTTTTTGTTTGGATATAGGCGGAGGGGTAACGAACGTCGCGGTCGTATCCGCCGACGGGATTATCGCCGGCGTGTCGATGAATATCGGCGGAAATAATATCGACGCGAATATTTTAGCGAAAGTCGCAAGGGTAAATAAATTAAAAATCGGCGCGTTGACGGCGGAACGCTTAAAAAAGGAAATCGGTTCGCTCGCTTTACAAGCGCGCGGTACGATGGTGGCAGAGGGCAGTTCTATAGATACCTGCCGACCTTCCGCTACCTCCATTCAAGCCTCCGATTTAACCGATTGTATACGCGTGTATATTGATAAAATTATCGAATACGCCACGGCGGTATTGAAACAGTTGCCCGCGGAGGTGGCGGCGACGGTGAACAGAAACGGCGTGTACCTTTCAGGCGGGGTAATGAATATCCCTTATTTACCGCAGTATATCGGCGCGAAGTTCGAAATGCGTTATCACGTTTGCCAAGAACCGCAATTTGCGTCCGTGTTGGGTGGCGGAACGGTAATTCGGGATAAAGAACTTATCAAAGCGTTCGCCAAAGTTACGGAATAAAAGAAAAAATAAAATAGCGGAATCCCTTATAAATAAAGGCGTTCCGCTATTTTCATAAAAAAAATTTAAAAAAATTAAAAAAATTTTTCAAAAACCCCTTGACAAATAAAAAATTTGTGCTATAATAAAGGTACAAAAAGAAAGAAACGAACAAAAAATGTTCAAACCTTTCAAAAAAAAACAAAGAGGAAAATCCGATGCACAAATAGGGAATAGCCGACAAGGTCGGCAAAAATGCCACAGGGATGGGGCGAAAGCAAACGAATGGTAAAGGAGGGTAAGAAAAGCGATGATTCCTTACAGATTTAAGAAGGAGTACGACGAATAAAAATCGAGGAGGGTAAAGCCTATGATTCCTTACGATTTTACCAAACGGTACTTTCACAAAAAATAGAAATGAGAGGGTAGTCCAATGAACTACGAAAACGAGGAGCATAAAAAATAAGAAATATCCGTAAAGGAAAAGCGCGGGCAACCGCACGGTGAAATTAAGTTCAAAAAGACACGGATATAGAAGGAAAAGCGATGCTTCTAACAACTGAATAAAAAGAAAAAGAAGATAAAAAAATCCTGCGTTTTGGGCGCGGGATTTTTTGCTTGTGTAGCGCGATAACCGCGTATCGGCGCGCGAAAAAGGGTCAAGGGGATTATCCCCTTGCGGGAGGTTGAGGGCGGAGCCCTCGCAAAAACAAGCCTTCCGAAAAGCAACCAAAGGTTGCGCTAACCAACGCGCAAGCGTTCTTGCCGACCGCATCGGCGAATGGCGACCCTAGTCAAAGGGTCAAGGGGATTATCCCCTTGCGGGAGGTTGAGGGCGGAGCCCTCGCAAAAACAAAGCCTTTCCCAAAAGCAACCAAAGGTTGCGCCAAACCAACGCGCAAGCGTTCCTCCCCGACCGTGTCGGCGCGCGGAAACCCAAAGCAAAAGGTTGAGGACGAGCTACCCGTTAAGCAAAGCATTGATAATGCTTTGTAGGGGCGAGGGAAAGAGTTAAGCGCATAAGCCTCGCGCGAACGGTGACCGAACGCAAGGTTCACCTTGCCTTGCGTGAGAAATTATTTCCTCGCGGAGTGCAGAGGCAGAGCCTTTGCGCCTCGAAGGCAATCGCCGTCGTAAGACGGAAACAAGCCTTTCCCCAAGCAACCAAAGGTTGCGCTAACCAACGCGTAAGCGTTCTTGCCGACCGTATCGGCACTATGGAATCATAACCACAATGCACGCAAAAGCGCGCAATGCATCGTGGGTTTAGCGTATATTTCTAAACGTTACCGATACCTCCAAAATAGCCGTTTCTAATACGCTTTGCCGTAGCGTTTGGTAACTATCCTTTTCTTTTTTTTGTAATTCTTCGGTCAATCCGAAAATATCGCAATTTACCGCTCGGCATTTTTCAAACGCCGTTTTGATTTGTCCCGAAAGGCGTTTTTCTGCGTTCGCAAAGACCGTTTCGGGGACGTCGCCTGCGTCCGTGCCTTCGTCTAAGGAAAGCGCGTTGGAATAGTCGAGCAATCCCGCCGAAAGCGTTACTTGAATTTTATAACTCGCGCGCCCGTCCGCTCCAAGCGTAAATTGCACTTTCGGCGAGTTGCGTTTGACGTTGAGCGTATACGTTCCGTCCTTTTCCGCTACCGAGTAGGTCGCAAGCCGTAGTTTGCTTTTTACCGCGTTAAAAGCGAACGTTTCCTCTTTCGTGAGCGTACCCACCCGTTTCCCCGCCAAAAACAAAGCGGTATCTCCTGCGCTGAATACCGGTTTGTCTTGCGTTTGTTCGCCCGTTTGTCCGCCGTTTTGGCTTTCGGATTGACCGCTTTGCGTTGCACCCCCGCCGTTCGACGAGCCGATTTGTTCTTGTTGGGGTTGCGTTTTTAATACGGGCAGATACGCGCTCCTGCCGTCGCTGAAATAGCCGATGGAAAACTCGCGCAAAGTAGAGGGGAGGGTTGCGCCTACCCGTTCGGCGTGCGGGGAAAGAACTTTTTGCATAGCAAGACTGCCCGACGGGTCGATAAGCGCGGTAACGTTGAGCAAGTCTTTTGCCGTACCGTCGCAGGTGGCGAGTAGGCAGTTATCCGAAAGGTATTCGTCGAGCAAGAAAAAGTCAAGCGCGTCGAATACGTTTTTTTCGGCGGTTTTTTCGCCGAGGATAATCAATCGGCAAAAGACGAGTTTGGGATACCAACCCGTTTTGGCGTTAATTTCCTCAAACGCTTGCGCGACGGTGTTACCGCGACTGACGATTTGTACCGTTTGGGTGGATTTGCCCTGTTTGGAGGACTGCGGTACGGCGATTTGCGAAGTGACGATAAAAGTGTCCTCTTCTCTGTCTACGCCTACCGCCATAACGATAGCCGTTTTTTGGATATCGATAAGCCCGAAGTCGTTGGAAAGGAAGAAAAAGAAGAGGACGAACACGAGCAGTAAAAAATAGCGAACGGTATTTTCCGTTTTACGGTTAGGAAATTTGCGCATATAACTTCTCCTTATTGGACTTGTCTTTTTTTAAATTCAGCAAAAGAAATAAAAGCGGGAATAGGTTAAAGGCGATAAAAAGGGGCGGTAGCGCGTTTCCGAAAAAAGAATAAATTCTATCGTAATATTTATTGCAAAAGAGAACGAAGAGAAACGCGCCGAAATTGACGGTCGCGGAAAGGATAAGTTTATTGCCTTTCGTCAACGCCGTTGCGGTAAATTCCACGCTGTAAAAAAGCGGAAGGGCGGTAGCGAAGAACAGTAAAACGCAAAGGAGGTAAACGAGTATTAAATCCACTCTGCCGATGACGGCAAGAGGGGGAAAGTATTGCGCGATTTTAGAAAACGCGTAATGCTGACGGGAGGCGACGGTGGAGTATACGCCGTAAAACACGGCGAGAAAGGCGAGAGTGAACAGCGCGCCGAGGAGGTAACCCGCCGTAATTTTTACTCCGTCTTTTTTCTCAAAACGTAAATTTAGAACGAGCGGTAAGAGTAGCGTCACGTCTGAAAAATGCGGTAACGTATAGAAAAAACCGCTAAAAGAGGAGGAGAATGGTTGTTCGAAAAGGGGGGATAAATTGGTGAAATCCGCTTCGGCAAGCGAGGCAAACAATAAAGCTAAGAAGGGCACGACGAATAAAAATAAACTTAAATCGGCAACCCGTCCAACCGTTTTCATTCCTTTCACGCAAAGGAAGGCGGAAAAGAAAAAGAAAAAAGCAAAGGAAAAAAGGGTGGGCGCGGTATCGTAAAATACGGCGTAGACGAATTTTTCCAAATCCAAAAGTGGCAGGAGCGCGTAAACGAGAAAGTACACGGCGTAGACGAGATAAAAAACGCTCGTCCACTTCCCAAACCGTTTTTTAAGTCGGTCTATTATCCGTTCTTGCGATTGCGAGGCGCAATATAAAAGCGCGCAAAGTATCGCCGTTTGCAATACGAAATGCAAAAGCGCGGGAAGAAGTAAATCGCCTTTGGCGAATTTGGCAAGCAAGGAGGGCACTTCGGCGAGTTTAAAAAGGGGCAGAATAAACGCGGAGAAAAATGCAATTTGTCTGCCGTTGAGTTCCTTGGATTGCGTAATGGTCATTTTGCGTTTTCTCCTTTATTTTGAATATCTTTTTTCGCGGAACGCTTTAAGCGGGTCTTATTAGGCGAGGCAAAAATTTTCGGACGCGTGGTCAGCGATTGCATATCGTATTTGACGACGGCGTCGCGTAAATCGTGGGGCGTTAAGGGCGCAAACGGCGCTAAAATAGGGGTATCGAAAGCCTCCAAAGTAACGAGATACACGAGTAAAAGGGTGGAGAGGAGTACGATACCGAACGGACCTAACCCGCCCGCTACGAGCAAAAACAGCCAACGCAAAATACTGCCCGTTTCCACGAAATTGGGTACGGTATACAAACAAATCCCTGAAAATGCGACGATGATAATAGCGGGCGTAGATAAAAAGCCTGCCGATACCGCCGTTTCGCCGAGTACGAGCGCGCCGACGACGGAAAGGGACATGCCTACGTATTTTGGCATACGGATACTCGCCTCTTTGAGCGTTTCCAATAAAAATAGCACGACGAACATTTCCAAAGCGGGCGAGAGGGGAAGTTCCCGTACGCTGGAGGCTATCGTGAGCGCCAATCCCAGCGGTACGAGTTGCGCTTTAAAAAGTTGCGCCGACACGTAAAAGGCAGGGAGCATAATGGCAACGAATAGCGAAATAAAGCGCAAAGCTCGGAAAATCGTCGCCATAAACGGGGAGATGAAATAGTCCTCGCTCGATTGAAAATCCTCGGTAAGCGTATAGGGCGCGGTGATGGCAATAGGCGACCCGTCCACGAGAATTCCTACTCTGCCCTCGGCGATTTTTGCCGTGAAAATATCCGGTTTTTCCGTCGTTCCGACGCTACGGAAAAAGGAGTGGGGATGAGGGGATAGAAAAGCGGAGATATACGACGAATCGGGGATTACGTCTACGCTGATTTTCTTTATTTTTGCAACGAGTTCGTCTTTGAGCTTTTTATTGCTCGTTCCCTCCAAGTAACAAATTGCGACGGCGGTATCGCTCCGTTTGCCTACGCGCAAAGTTTCAAAACGCAAATCGGGGGTTTTGAGCCGTTTTCGAATTAGCGTCATATTCGTTTTAATATCTTCGATAAACCCCTCTCTCGGACCTTTGACGGCAATATCCGTCGGCGGTTCCATAATCGCGCGGACGGGTAAAAGTTTTGCGCCCACGATAAAGCCCGTCGTAAAGCCGTCGACGAGCAAAAGGGCGTTTCCGTCTAAAATTTCTTTGAGCATATCTTGCGGATTTTCCACCGTTTTTAGCTCGGGAAAACGCGTATTGACGAGCACTTCGCGTTCTTTCGTTTGCGCGTTTTTTAGTTCGGTCGCCGAAAGCGGACGCGCGACGAGCGTTCCCAAAAGTTCTTTATTGACCATACCGTCGGCGTAAAATAAAATGCAATCGATATTGTCTTCCGTCTGAAAAGCGTAAGATAAAATATCTTCCGACGGGAGTAATTTTTTAAGGAGTTGGGCGTTTTCGCTTAAACGCTTAGATAAGGCTTGTGGTAGTTTATTCATACCCCAAGTATGCGTTTTATACGAAGAATTATCCGCATTTTATTGACTTTCCTTTTTTCGTATAGTATAATGTAGTGGGGGATTGTAAGATAGTACGAGGAGATGAAATTATGCCAGAAAACAAAGTGATATTATCGAGTAGCGAAGTAGCGGAAGATATGGGGTTCGACGGTTTAAAAATCGTGCAGGATACGCGTTTGTACCGCTTTACTTCCGATTCCGTGCTTTTATCTAAATTCGCAAGGGTAAAACGCGGGGATAGGGTGGCGGACTTTTGCGCAGGTTGCGGTATCGTCGCTTTCCATTGTTACGCGGTACATAAAGACAAAATCCCCGATTTACGATTTACCTTATTTGAAATGCAACCCGCCCTTTTGTCGCTTGCCAAAAAAACGGCAAAGCTGAACGGATTTGATAATTTTTCTTTCGTGGAAGGAAAATTGCAAAATATAACCGCGGAGCATTGTGAAAAGTATTCGCTCGTATTATGTAACCCGCCTTACGAAAAGGGCGGATTTGAAAACGACGACTACGCCAAAGCGGTCTGCCGTAAGGAAATCACCATAAATTTAGAAGAGATTACGCGCTATGCGTCGTACGCCTTGCAATACGGCGGTAGACTTGCTCTATTGCACAGAGCGGACAGATTAGCGGAGGTGTGTTATACCCTTCGCGCGGTAAATATCGAAGTAAAACGAATCCAACTCGTCAGCGGAAAAAAGGGCGCAAAACCCTATTTGGTAATGGTAGAGGGCGTAAAGGGCGGAAAACCGTCCTGCGAAGTGTTGGAAACGATTGTTAATTAAAAAGGCTCTGTCACGTCACTTGGTTGATTTTTTACGGAAAAATCCTACGAAATACTTCGTATTTTGCTCGCTTTCGTACAAGTCAAGTACGCGCGCTCACAAAATACTTGTCTTTCTTGCATTTTTCTCGTAAAAACACACAAAAAAAGATTTTTTGTTAATCAACCATTCTCTGTGACATAGCCATTAAAAAAAGGAGTAAGTATGGTTTATTTTGTAGCAACGCCAATAGGCAATTTAAAGGATATTTCTTTTCGGGCGGTGGAAACGCTGAAAAGCGTAGACGTGATATTTTGTGAAGATACGCGCCATACGATAAAGCTTTTGAACGCTTACGACATTAAAAAACCCTTGCAAGCTTGTCATAAGTTCAACGAACGCGTAGCGTCGGAAAAAATTCTTCAAGCGGTACAAAACGGACAAAACGTGGCAATCGTGTCCGACGCCGGTACGCCCGTCGTGTCCGACCCCGGCAACGTCGTTTGCCAAACGCTAAAAGAGGCAGGGGTAAACTATACGGTAATCCCCGGCGCGTGCGCGTTCGTGTCCGCGCTCGTTTTGTCCGCCTTGCCCGCCGATAGGTTCGCCTTTATCGGGTTTTTGCCCGATAAAACGGGCGAGAAAAAAGCCGTCCTTGAAAGATACAAAGACAGCGATTTAACGCTCCTGTTCCATTGCGCTCCGCAGGACTTGGACAAAAATATCCAAGCTATGTACGAAGTGTTCGGCGAAAGAAAGGCGGTGGCGGTGCGAGAAATTACCAAACTGCACGAGGAGAGCGTTTCGTTTTCGTTATCGCAAGGCTATACGGGGAAAAACGCGGAGAATTCGTGCTCGTCGTCGAAGGCGCAAAAGCGGGGGAATCGCCGTTGAACGCGCTTTCGGAACAAGACCATATCCGTTATTATATGTCGGCGGGGTTGGATAAAAAGGAGGCGTTAAAGCGGGTAGCGAAAGACCGAGGCGTATCGAAATCGGATTTATATAAATATAGTATTGATTTATAATGGAAAAGAATATAGGAAGGGCTTGAAAAAATTGATAGGATAGGGACTGTTATGAAAGAAATATACATAATTTATAGCCCTCTATGGTTAGCTATTTGTATTGTTGTTGCGGGGTGGATGATATATTATTCGCAAAAATATAGAATTGGTGATGCAAGTACTATGAATAAATATAAATTGTCGCCCACGCATATCTTAATTAAATTAAAATTGTTTAAATATGATAATAGATTTAATTATTTTTTATTAATTCCCTATTTGGTTTCTTGGGGGTTATTTTTACTAATTTTTGTTTTATATATTCTCTATTGGCTTGGTGTCGCCCAATTAAAAATTTTTCTTGGAAACAAATTCTTTATTTTGTCTTTAATGGGTTTACTCCTTTTGTATATGCTATATATGGGAGGAATGCAACAACATATTTTGAATAGTAATAGGATTGAGAAGCCAAATTTTGTAGTTGAAAACAAAAAAAAGGAAGATGAAAATAAAAAATATGGTGATGATGAGCAAGAATAATGGGCAATATCGTAATATAAGAGCGTTAACTGGAAATACTGCTTTTTCTAATACTGTAAATCAAAAATTGAATGAGGCGATAATTAAAATAGGCGCAACGACAATTGGTACGGCGGTTTTAACGAGCATTAGAAATTTTTATTTAGTGGATTAAGGATGTTTGACTTATGAATAGCAATTATTTGGTTTATTTCCCTTTATTCAATGCAATATTTTCGGTTGTTTGTGGGGCTATCGTATATTATGTCCAAAGAGTTCCTATATCAACTAATAGTAAGCTCAATAAATATAAATTATCCCCCAAAAGTATTTTAATTAAGTTGAAATTGTTTAAGTATGACAATAGATTTAATTATTTTTTATTAATTCCATATTTATTTTCGTGGCTATTGTTTTTTGTTGTATTAATTTCATATATAGTGTATTGGTGCGGAATTACCCAATTGGAAAGTTTTTTTGCTTGTAAGTGGGTGAACGTTCCAATGTCATTTATACCGTTAGGTTTGTTGATTTATTCGGCTTTTATGCGAGAGTTAATTTCTCGTACTAATGGTTTAGAAAAACCTGATTTTAAAATAGACGAAAAAGAAAACGCAGAGAAAGATATAAAAAAGGACTAACAAATGAAACTTTTTGCAATTTGTATTACGAAGTGTTTTAAATGTGGTTTGAATATTTTTGAAGACAAGGCAACGTTTTGTCCTAAATGCGGTGCAAGGCTCGATAGTAACATTTCTTGCCCCTCGTGCGGTCAATTGCTTGATGGTACATATAAGTATTGTGTTTTTTGTGGGGCGAATATTGACGAAAATAGTAATTGTACGCCCAGCATTTATGATACAACATTGGCAAAAAAGAGCGGAGAAATTGATTCGAATGAAAATGGTAAGTTGTGGAATACCATTTTTTCGTGGCTAGGCGTAGGAATGGGAATTGTTTTGGTAAGTCTTGCTTTTGCTTTTGTTTTTATGATAGGTTTTCAATTCAATTATTGGGGGCACAAACAAGCGATTACGGAAGCTGGTTTTGATTTCAATAATCAGAACATTAAGCTGTTTTATTATTTTAGTGATGCATATAAAGACATTGCAAAAATTAAAGAAATGGCATTATTTGAAAGTGAATTGCCTATCATCGGGGCATATATTCATTCAATTCTTGGAACAATAATTTCTATTGCGACGATTGGTTGTGTGATAGTTTTTGCTATACTTGCGATTATAGGTTTTATAAAATTTTTTATTATTAAAGCGGAGAATAACTGTGGGAAATGGGCAGTCAGGGCGGCGATTTCGTATATTGCGGGTTCTGTTTCTTTATATGTTTTAAATATTTGTAAGGCAGATATTGATTTGACTGTTCCAATAAGCGCAACGGTAGGAAAGCTTTTGCATGCTAAGATAATGATAACTTTTGATAAAATAACTATAGTTGGAATAATTCTTTGCACTGTGTTTCTTTTGATATATGCAGGGATAAATTATCTTAAAAAAGGAAAAGGATGGAAAAACAAGAAGACGATTATTAATTTTATCTTCAATGCATTGGTGACGACATTTGCTATCGTGGCATGTTTATTCGGGATGAATGCTATTGTTGGAACGAAGATGATTACAACAAGCGGTTGGACGCAATCGCTCGAATTTACATTGGCGCAACTTCCGTTTTCGTCCTTTCTTGTTTCTTCCTTTGAATTGACCGATCCGCTTTTTTATAAAGAAAACTTGACTCAAATCAATGTTTCCTATGTGTTTGCAGTCGTGCAAGAGGTTATGGCGCTTGGTATGGTTGTGGGGGCATTAAGCACGATGGCTACTTGTATTTTGGGAACGGAAGGAAAAACAAAGATTACATTACTGCTTTCTATCATGACCGCGGTTTTTGCAGGTGGTCAGCTAGTCGCGGGAATTGTTTCTCATACGGTAATGCATAATCTTTATGTGGATTTAATGGGAGTGGATACAGTAGAAATTACATTGATATTAAGAAATTCAATTATAACAGTTGTATTCGCAGGCTTACAACTTTTGATGGCTATTGTGCATTTATCGGTAAAGAAGTTAAGGAAAAATAGTTAAGAAAATAACAAGTAAGTTTTTTTGGGGTATTATTACGATACGGAAACGGGGTTCTATTACTTACAAACGAGATACTACGACCCGACGATTTGTAGGTTTATCAATGCAGATGATTATGAGTTGGTAGCGGAATTGTCTTATGTTCCTGGTGAGTTAAATATGTATGCCTATTGTGGGAACAATCCTATAATGTATACGGATGAAACAGGCGAGTCGTTCTTTCTCACGGCGTTAATAATTGGTTTGGTGGCAGGTGCGACTATAGGCGGAACGGTTGCAGGAGTATCAGCGGCGAATAGCGGCGAAACGGGTTGGGAGCTTGCCGGTTCTATTGCGGAAGGCGTTTTATTAGGTGGACTTATTGGCGGTGCTGGGGGCGCTCTGATAGGACTTGCCCCGACGATAGGCGCAGGGCTTGGTGCAATGATGTCGGGCACTGCAAGCGCAGGTGCGGTAGCGTTGACAAGCTCGTACGTTGTGGCGGCAGGTGCTACTGCGGCTCTTGGTATGAATTTGATGTTTTCTTCAACGGGGCGTGATCCTATAGGAATCCGTAATTATAGTTCAACGCGAAAAGAAGCATACGAAAAAGCCTTTCGAAAAGGAAAAAAGAAAAAACCGAGAGGACCAGAATTAAATAAGTTTGGTTGGCATTTTCATCCGGATGTACCAAAAAATAGTCCGTTTTATCATTGGCATTATTATTTTTAGGATATAAAGGAGAGTGGCTTATGCTAAATCAGGATTATAGAATACTAAAGTTTTTAACAAAACAAAAAAAGGATAGAGTAAAATACGAATTAGTTAAAAATAGACAAACACTTTTATACAAATTTAATGATGTGGAGCGCTACTTCAACCTTTCTAAAATTATTAAGGATTTAACTGATTATTCAATGCAAGAAGTTTTTCATTATCTTAAACAAACAGTTGGTTCATTAAAAAAAGCTTATATTTTATCAACCAATGATGATTATGACGGACAAATATTAGATTTCAATCAAGAAATTTTAGGCGCTCTTTTTGCTCATGGGTTTCCGTCAGTGGTTCTTTTTAATGATGGGTATATGTTTTTGATTGGTGAATATGTAATGGGGGCATATAGCCCTAAATATTTGTTAAAATCCGATAAAAATTAAGACATTATAAAAAGAAAAGGACTAACAAATGAAACTCATTGCTATTTTAATTACAACCAAAGCAACGACATACGGCGGAGCACAATCACTCCGCCAAGTCGTGTTGCTTGTTTTTATATTGCTCAAACATTTTCTATTTATAATCCAATTGCAAAGTTGTTAAACGGTTAAAAGAGGGTAAACAAAAATGAAAAAATATAAATTTTCAACATTAAATCAAACTAAACTGATGATTGTTGTAAGCGCTATTCTTTTGATGTTCGTGGCTTTATTTATCATAATAAATAAAGCGGTTAGTGTTTACTTAAATTCTTCTCTTTGGATAGGATATGCAATACTATTATTTTACGGCATTGGTGGGGGAATATATGTTTTTTGTTTAATCAAAAAGCTCTGGCATATTCCGTATATTGTAGTAACGGAAGATAGCATCGTAAAGATGAAGGGTAAGAAAGTATTTGCAAAAATTGAATTTCAAAATATAATAGACATTCAAAAAATAGACGAATCTACAAGTCTTGTAAAGTATACAATCATAACCCAAGACAAAAAAGAAGAACTTTCAATTCCTTTTTCATTGCACGAAAGATTTGAAACGATGATCAATCAATGGATAACAGGAGAGTTTTGATAACGTGAAATTATGGAAATCTTAAAAAAGGACTAACCAATGAAACTTATTGTACTTTACATTACGAATAACGCAAACAGATAGGTGGCTATATGAAAAATAAAAAAATAGTTTTGGGTTCTTTATTTTACTTTATTGGCGGTATAGTTGAAAGTTTACTTTCTATTGCACTATTTATATTTGAATTGTTGAGTTTAATTTTTATTTCTCCCAAAGTAAATCCTACAATTACCGCTCTTTATTATGGATTTCCTATTACAACGATTGCCTGTATTGTGGTAGTAGTTGGCATGGGTTACATAGCGTTTCAATTTACCATATTTACAAAAGATGGGATAAGAGTGCGTTGTTTATGGGGTACGATACGGTATTTGAAATGGGAAGAAATAAAAGAAGTAAGAAACGAGAGATTTTACGTGAGCGTACAAGGTGGATTCACTTCAGGTTGGTATTTATTTGATGATGGAGTAGAAAGAGTAAAGCGCAGCGGAATCATAAAAAAAAATACGCATATAACGATTCCCGCCAACAAGCGCAACAAAAAGATAATAGAAGAGTTTTGGCAAGGCGAAATTAAGGAAATCTTAAAAAAGGACTAACGAATGAAACTTAAAAAAGTCCGATACGAGCAAAAAATGTAAGTTGTTTAGAATAGATTTTATGAGGGTACAAATACTATAATAAGGCATTGAAAGTAAATTTATTACGAAAGGAGTCGTTAATGTACGAATATTATTTATTATTTATCCTTTTAATACTCGTGTGCGCGGTGTTTGCCGGTTGGGCGAGCGCAAAAGTTCATTCTACTTTTAAGGCGTATCAAGACGTAGGAACGTCCTCGCGTATGACGGGATACGATACAGCCGTGCGTTTATTGCGCGCAAACGGGATTAAAAATATTTCCATTGGACGGGTGAAAGGTTTTTTATCCGACCATTATCACCCGACGAAAAAAGTCGTGAATTTGTCGGAGGGCACGTACGGTAACAATTCGGTGGCGGCGGTCGCTGTTGCCGCGCACGAGATAGGGCACGTCGTACAAAAACAGCGCGGATATATTCCGTATAAAATCCGTACGGCGTTAGTGCCGATTACTAATATCGGTTCACGCCTTGCGTTGCCCCTCGTATTGGTGGGATTATTGCTTGATATTTTCGTGAGCACAACGCAAAACTCGGACGTTGGATTTTATACCGCGATGGCAGGCGTAGCGTTATACGGGTTATCTACGCTGTTTGCGCTCGTAACTTTACCCGTAGAATTGGACGCAAGCCGACGGGCAAAGCGTATGCTCGTGGAACAAGGCGTGATTACGCAAGAAGAACTTCCGTACGCAGAGAAAATGTTATCCGCGGCGGCGCGCACCTATCTTGCCTCGCTCTTGACTTCGCTCGTATACTTTTTACGGTTTGCGATGTGGGTGTTGATACTGTTCGGTGGCAGACGGCGCGATTAATGTAAAACGCGTATATACTTCGCAATACGTCGTCAAACTTGCGTTTTTTCTCGGTCACGTACGCATAAGTACGCTCCCGTCGAAAAATCCGCGTTTTCCTTGTCTTGCTCGCATCTCCGCGTTTTACGGCGAGCGGAAACCCGTGGAAAACTTTCCCTGCTCGTTTACGGAAAGTAAAGTCGCGTCGGCGAACCTTCCGTGTTCGGCGCAAATCTGCAACCCTTCTCCGCATTTTACGGCGTACGGAAAAAGGTCGAGGAAATTATTTCCTCGCGGAGTGCAGAGGCAGAGCCTTTGCGCCTCGATGGCAATCGCCGTCGCAAGACGGAAACAAGCCTTCCGAAAAGCAACCGCAGGTTGCGCAACCAACGCGTAAGCGTTCTTGCCGACCTTGTCGGCGCACGGAAACCCAAGTCAAAAGGTCGAGAAAATAATTTCCTCGCGGAGTGCAGAGGCAGAGCCTTTGCGCCTCGATGGCAATCGCCGTCGCAAGACGGAAACAAGCCTTCCCAAAAGCAACCGCAGGTTGCGCAACCAACGCACAAGCGTTCCGTAAAGCACGCAAAGCGAAACGCATCATCGTTGGCGCATTGCCAAATACAAAGGATTAAAAATGCAAAAAGTCACGAAAAAAAGGCTGAAAATATTTGCCGTCGCGCTCGCGACGGTATTGTTGCTTTGCGCGATTTTTGCGGGGCTTGTCGTTTTACCGCAATTTACCAATAAAAACAAACGCTACGAGCATACCAAGTCGTTTTTTCGCGGTGAGGTGCAAACGATAGCGCACCGCGGGCTTTCGGGTTTGGCTTTGGAAAATACCCTTTCCGCGTTTGAAAAGGCGGGGACAAAAAGTTATTACGGCATAGAAACGGACGTTCGGCTGACCAAAGACGGGGAATTTATTCTTGCGCACGATAGCGATTTACGGCGGTTTGGTTTGGACGAAAAGATAGCGGAACGCACCTTTGCCGAGTTGCGCGCGTTGCGGTTTCGGGATATTTACGGTTCGTCGGAGGAAGAAAATTGTTTTTTGCCGTCCTTGGATGAATATTTACATATTTGCAAAACTTACGGAAAACAAGCGGTGATGGAGATAAAAGGCGCGATGCCTGCGGATAAAATTTTAGAGCTCGTACAAGCGGTTGACGCTTTCGATTGGTTGGAACGCTCCATCTTTTTATCCTTTGACCGCGCGGATTTGTTGACGATACGCTCCGCGTACCCTGACGCAAACGTGCAATACGTGATAAGAAATATGGAAAAAGGGGATATAGAGTTTATGATAGAGCATAAAATAGACGCGGACCTTTGCTGGACGGCGGTGACGCCGTCGCGCGTACGGAAACTGAAAAAGGCGGGGCGAAAGGTCAACTGTTGGACGGTGGACGGGCGCGCGTGCGCTTGGTATATGCGTTTTTGTGGCGTGGATATGATAACGACGAATATTTTGGAGTAAAGGAGATAGGAAAGTGAATACGATTTTATTTGAAAACAAAGGCAAGATTAAGATGATAGCGCATCGCGGGCTTTCGGGTTTAGAGAAAGAAAACACCTGTCCTGCGTTCGTGGCGGCGGGTGTAAAAAGTTATTACGGGATAGAAACGGACGTGCATATCACCAAGGACGGGAAATTTATTATCGTGCACGACGACGATTTGAAACGCGTTGCAAACTTAGATATGTCGGTGGAGAATAGCAATTTTTCCGACCTTCGCGCGGTGAGAATGACGGATACGGACGGCGTTACGGAGCGCGCCGATTTGTTTTTGCCGTCGCTTGAAGAATATATAAGCATTTGCAAAAAGTACGACAAAGAATGTATTTTGGAATTAAAAAACAAAATGCCCGAAGAAAAAATTTGGGAAATAGCGCAAACGGCGCAAAATATGGGTTGGTTGGAACGAGTAACTTTTATTTCTTTTTCCGCTGAAAATTTATTGGCGTTACGCGAAAAATATCCCCGTGCGTCCGCGCAATATTTAACCGAGCTTTGCTTAGACGAAGAAATAGAGTTTATGATAAACAACCGCTTGGACGCCGATTTATGCGGATACTGCGTGACGAAAGAACGGGTGGATAGGTTGCACGAGGCGGGGTTACGGGTGAACGTTTGGACGTTGGATACGTTAGAGCACGCGGAAATGGCAAAAGCGTTCGGCGTGGATATGATAACGACGAATATTTTAGAATAAACGGTTTTTCCGTAAGACAGGCACTTTTTTTGGCGTTTGCGCATATATTGTTAGTGAAACAATGGGCGAGGTAAAAGGTATGGAATTGAGTTTTTCTACTTTGCGCGCGAAAGAAGTGGTAAATACGCAGGACGGCAGGAAATTGGGTAAGGTGTGCGACATCGTATTTTGTTATCCTGAAAATAGGTGGATAGGTATCGTTGCGCCCAACGGACACAGTTTTGGATTAAAAAAGAACGGATTGTTTATCGATATACGCCATATCGTCAAAATAGGCGAAGACGTTATTTTGGTAAACGTGGGATTACCGAAAAAGCAGAGCGGTAAAAGGGGCGCGCCTCCGCCACCGCAGGAAATACGCGAGGAGGATGCGCGACGCAATTACGAAGAATACGAATAAAAAAAACGCCTGCGGGCGTTTTTTTCTTATCCGCTTTTGCTTGACAGTATATAGAAAGTTTGGTATAATATCTTCATAGTACGAATATTCTTTGGGGCGGGGTGAAATTCCCCACCGGCAGTAAAGTCTGCGAAGAAAAGCGGTTCGCTTTTCCCGATACGGTGCAATTCCGTAACCGACGGTATAGTCCGGATAGGAAAAGAAGGAAGGTCAAGCGTTTTTACGCCTTGGTTTTTGACGCGTTCGCCCTGAAAGGTTTCGGGGCGTTTTTATTTTTGTGAGGTATAGAGTGTATGCAAGACGACAAGTTTCAAAAAGCGGAAGAAAAAAGAACGTTTAAAAGCGTAATAGCCAAGCGGTTTTCGGCAAAGCGGGTAGCGCTAATGGCGGTGTTTATCGCGCTTTCCTTTTGCGTGAGTTTATTGGATTTTCCCATTTTCCCGGCTACGCCCTTTTTAAAGTTGGATTTCGGCAATACCTTTATTTTGCTGATTGCTTTTTTATTAGGGCCGGTGGAAGGCGTAATCGTGTGCGTAATTAAGGAACTTATCCGTATCCCTACGGGCAGTACGGGTGGCGTGGGTGAACTCGCCAATATGTTCGTGACGAGCGCGTATATTTTACTGCCTTCTATCGTGTATCAATACAAAAAAGGGTTGAAGTTCGTGATTCCCTCCCTTTGCGTGGCGTGTTTGCTGGGTACGGGGGTAGCGCTTATCACCAACCGATTTATCAATTTTCCGTTGTATATGGGCGAGGGAGCAGGGAAATTTTTCGCGGAGAGTTTTTATTTTATCGTAGCGTTTAACCTTATCAAAACGGTGGCGGTGTCCGTTTTGACTTTATTGTTATACAAAAGGTTGTCCAATTTTTTGAAAAATAGAAAAATTTAAGCGTAAATATTTGCAAAATTTTTGCCGAGGTATTATAATAAAGATATGAGCACTTATTTTTCTCAGTCCCCTGAGCAAACGCAAGCGTTTGCCAAAGAATACGCAAAAACCTTACGCGCGGGCGACGTCGTGGTCTTGGACGGCGATATGGGCGCAGGGAAAACGGTATTCGCAAAAGGCGTAGCCGAGGGGTTAGGCATAAAAGAAGAGGTAACGAGTCCTACTTACGCGTATATGAACGATTACGACGGTAGGCTGTTTCATTACGATTGTTACCGTATCGAATCGGTAGAACAGGCGGAAACGCTCGGTCTTGCCGATTATTTCGATATGGGCGGAATTTGTTTAATCGAGTGGGCGCAAAATATTGCGCCGTTATTGCCTCGCGTCGTCAAGCGCGTGACGATAAAAAAAATCGACGAAACGCGTCGGGAAATTATCTATTGAGAGGAAGTAGCGTTGAATAATTACTTAGCGTTGGATACGAGCGGTGGATATTTAAGCGTGGTTGCGAAAAAAGGCGACCGCGCGTATACCGTTTTCGTGGAAGATTGCGCGATGAAACAGTCTTCTCTTTTTATGCAAAAGATAGACGAGGCGCTTGAAAAGGCAAACCTTATTTTAAACGATTGCGATTTCTTTTCCGCCGTCGTCGGCGCGGGTTCGTTTACGGGGATTCGTATCGGTATATCCGCGATGAAAGGTTTTGCGCTCGCAACGGGAAAACCCACCCTGCCCGTCACTTCTTTCGAGGTGACGGCATATAATAAAATAGAGCCGAGCGGGAAAATACTTTGTCTTGTAGACGCGTTGCACGACTGTTATTACGCGTGCGGTTACGAGGGGGATAAAGTGATTTTACCGCCCTGTTATCTTACGGAAGAAGAAATTTTGCGCCTTGTGGAAAAAGAGGGGTATCTTTTGCGTTCGACGGGCGCTTTGCCTATTTTCGAGCGCTATGAGGGGCAAACGGTAGACCCCGTCCTCGGTTTGCAAAACGCCGTGGACGCCTTATCGAAATTAGGACGGTTCGGCGAGCTTACCGCGTTGTACGCGCGAAAGAGTTCGGCGGAGTTAAACCGCGAGGAAAACAAATGAGTATCCGCGCGTGGACGCAAGCGGATATTGCGCAGATTTCCGAAATAGAACGCCGTTGTTTTGCCGACGCGTGGTCCGTCGTCGCGTTCGAGGATATTCTCAAATACCCGATGCACCATTCCTTTTTGGTGGAACGGGAGGGGAAGATTTTAGGGTACGCCTGTCTGCTCGTGCTTTTTGAGGACGCGGAAATAGAAAATATCGCCGTGGATTTACCCTATCGTCGGCAGGGAATCGGACGGAAATTGATGGAAGAAATGCACGAAAAAGCCAAAAGTTTGGGGGCGAAACGCTGTCTTTTGGAGGTGCGCGTAAGCAATATTTCCGCGATTTCGTTATACGAAAAATACGGCTATGAAAAGTACGGGGTAAGAAAACGCTACTATCCCGACGGCGAGGACGCGTTCGTGATGCAAAAACGATTGTAAAGAGCACAAGGAGGACGGAGCGACGGAGGGAATTTTATCCGAGGTTTCGTTTATACAAAAGGGCGAGGGGAAAGATTTGGTGCTTTTACACGGTTATCTTTCTTGCAAAGAGGCTTGGACGGCGCAAATTGCGTATTTTTCACGCTTTTACCGCGTTACGGCGATAGATTTTCTCGGTTTTGGAAAAAGCGGAAAACTCAAAACGGCGTTTTCGGTGGACGGATACGCAAAGTGGTTAAAAGAAGTTTTATCCGCGCTAAATATAAAAAACCCGCACCTTTTGGCACATTCTTTCGGTTGTCGCGTGGCGGTAAAATTGGCAAGCGAAAAGGACGTCGCGTTGGATAAAATCGTGCTTACAGGTCCGGCAGGGATTATTTTAAAGCGCGGATTGGGTTATAAAATAAAGGTAAAGACCTATCGTTTGGTAAAAAAAGTCGCGCCACGGTACGCGGAAAAACGGTTTGGTAGCCAAGAATACCGTACGCTTTCCCCGCTGATGAAAGAAAGTTATAAAAAAATCGTCAACGAGGATTTGCGGAGCGACGCCACGCGCGTAAATAACGAAGTATTGATTGTCGAAGGGAGCGCGGATAAAGTAACGACGATGCGCGAGGCGGAAATTTATTTAAAAAGTTTTCCGCGCGCGCGGTTAGAACGGATAGAGGGCGGTCATTTTGCGTTTGCAGAAAACCCCGTAGCGTTCAATTTGATAACAGAGGAATTTTTGTATGGATAACGTTTGGGCAAGATTATCAGCGAGCATACTTTGCGCTATCGTGTTTTGCGGTATCACCATTAAAACGATAGGCGCGATGCAACAGGGCGGTTATAAAAACCGTACCTTTTACCGTTGGCTCCGTCGCGGAGATAATATGTTTTTCAACCGTTTGGCGGTGTTATCGCTTTGCCTTGCGCTGTCAACGGCGGTAACGGCGATCGCGTTTTCCTTTTTGGGTCGGACTTGGGCGCTCGTCGTATCGGCGATACCCTTTTTAGGTTTGCTCGGCATATTTTTTGCGGTGGATTTAAAATACGCGTTAAAAGTACCCATTAAATTGACGGGCAGATTTTATCGCTTAACGGCGGTATATTTCCTCTTTACGGGGCTGATTTCCTACGCTTTTATAGCCTTGCTTGCCTTTTTGGCGATGAAAAACGGGTCGGATTTCTACGGAATGATTTCCTATTTACCCTTCGCCGTAATGCCGTTGCTTTTACCTTTTATTTTGTGTTTAGCCAACGGCGTAACCCGCGTTTTTGAAAACGCCAGAAACGATAGATTCGTAAAACGCGCGGGACGGGTGTTAAACGAACGGCAAATGATTCGCGTCGCCGTCGTGGGCAGTTTCGCCAAAACTTCCGTGAAAAATATTTTGCGCAGTATTCTTTCGGAGCGTTACGAAGTCGTACAAACGCCCGAATCGTACAATACGCCTATCGGGGTAGCCAAAACGGTATTTTCCGACGGCTTTGAAAAGAAAGAGGTGCTTATCGCGGAAATGGGCGCGAGAAAGGCAGGGGATATTGCCGAACTTTGCGCGCTCGTCAAACCCGATTACGCCCTTTTTACGGGCGTATGCGAACAGCATATTTCCTCCTTTAAAAATTTAGAAAACGTCTTTGCGGAAAAGAGTGAAATTATCAAAAGCGGTGCGCGCGTGGTGTGCGCCGAAGGCTTGCGGGAGCGGATACGGGAAAGTTTTGGAGAAAGCGTTCCCAACGTTTCGTTCGCCTTGGAGCGTAGCGTAACCAATTTATGCTTATCAGCAACGCAAACGAAGTTTACGCTTACGCTTGACGAGGAAAAAATCGAGGTGCAAACCTCGCTTTTGGGATATCCTGCCGTGGAGAATATTTTACTTGCCTCCACGCTCGCCAAAGAAATGGGCTTAACGGCGGAAGAAATTGCGCGAGGAATCGCAAAAATAGAAGTCGTGCCTCACAGATTACAGCTAACCGAAAGCGGTGGGGTGTATATTTTGGACGACGGCTACAACAGCAATCCGCGTGGCGCGATCGAGGCGTTGGCGGCGCTTAGTAGATTTTCAGGACGCAAGTGCGTCGTAACGCCGGGGATTATCGAATGTGGCGTTTTGGAGGAAAAAATCAACGGCGTTTTGGGTAGAAAAATCGCTCAAGAACGGTTGGACCTCGTTATTTTAATAGGCGATACCCTCGTTGGCGTGGTAAAAAAAGGCTACTTGGAGAACGGCGGTGAGGAGAATAAGCTCGTCGTGGCGCGTTCTTTGGACGAAGCGAAAGCGTTGCTTTCCGAATGGCTTCAAGTCGGCGACGCCGTGCTTTTCCTGAACGACTTGCCCGACGTATATTGAGAAAAAAAAGAAATACGCAAGAAACACCAAAGCAAACAATAAGCTTTTGCGGAGGTGTTTTTTTATGCGGAAAGTGGCGGTGGTGTTCGGCGGTAAATCTTGCGAAAACGAGGTTTCCGTATTGACGGGAGTGTTCGTGCTCAATCTTCTCGATAAGACGAAATACGCGCCTATCCCGTTGTACGTACATACGGACGGAGGAATGTATACTTCTCCCAAAATGACGGAGGTGGCGACCTTTCGCGAGAAACGGTACGACAGTTTCCAAAGAGTATTTTTAGAGGGCGGAATTTTGTACGCGATGCAAAGCGGAAAGCGCATAAAACGCGTCGGAAAAATAGACGTGGCGATTAACTGTTGCCACGGCGGTTTGGGCGAGGGCGGGGGTGTGTCTGCGCTAATGGAATGGAATTCTATTCCGCTCGCCTCCCCCGATTTAACTTCGTCGGGCGTGTTTATGGACAAATGTATGACGAAAGTCGTTATGCGCGCGTTGAGTATTCCCACGCTCGATTATATTCGCGTGAACGAGGCGGACTATAAAAAACGCGGTGCGTTTTTATTGAAAAGTATTGCCTCGCGATTGAAATACCCCGTCGTGATAAAACCTGCGCATTTGGGCTCGTCCATAGGAATTGCCGTTGCCAAAAACGAAACGGAGGCGAAAACGGCGATAGAAAACGCCTTTTTGCTCGATACGCGCGTGTTGATAGAAAAATATTTAGAAAACAAACGGGACGTCAACTGCGCGGTGTACGCGCTAAACGGGGAAATTTTCGTTTCCGAACCCGAGTTTGCGTTCGGGGACGGGTTGTATTCTTTCGAAGAAAAATATATCAAACGAAAAACGGATAGCGGGAAAGGCGGAAAAAGGGAGCTGATACAAGGCGACTTGCGCGATAAAATCCGCTCGTATACCAAAACGGTATATAAACGAATGAATATGCAAGGGGCGGTGCGTATGGATTTTCTTATTAGCGAGGGCAAAGCGTATCTTTGCGAGGTGAATACCGTACCCGGTTCGCTCGCCTATTATTTATTTTGCGAACGCATTTCCGACGCGCGCGCCTTCTTTTCCGATTTATTGGAGGAGGCTATGCGAACGCACGCGACGGAGGATAAAAAAATACTCACTACCGGTATTTTGCGGGAAACCAAAGGCTTGGGCGGAATGAAATAAAAAAAAGGCTCTGTCATATCACTTGGTTGATTTTTTACGGAAAAAATCCTACGAAATACTTCATATTTTGCTCGCTTTCGTACAAGTCAAGTACGCGCGCTCACAAAATATTTGTCTTTCTTGCATTTTTCTCGTAAAAACACAGAAAAATAAATTTTTTGTTAATCAACCATTCTCTATGACATAGCCAAAGAAAAAAGGGGAAAATGTTTTTGCGAAAAGCGGAAATTATTTTCCCTTTTTCCATTGACAAACAAGGTCGTTTAAGATATAATAAAAGATAATAAAAAGTAGAGGAAAAAAATGACGGTACAAAAGTTATATCCTGCATATAAAGATTATATATGGGGCGGAACGCGTCTTGTGGAAAAATACGCCAAACAAACGGAAAAACGCCCCTGCGCGGAAAGCTGGGAATTTTCCTTTCACCAAGACGGATTTACCCGTTTGGAAAACGGGAAAACGCTTTGCGAAAGCGTGACGGTAAAAGACCTTGGCAAAAACACGGAAGATTTCCCCTTTTTTCCGACGCTTGCGAAATTTATCGACGCGAAAGATAATTTATCCGTACAGGTACACCCGTCGGACGAATACGCGTTAAAGCACGAAAACTCGTTTGGAAAAACGGAAATGTGGTATATCGTGGACGCGGACGAGGGCGCGGGGATTTATTTAGGTTTTAACCGCGACGTTACCAAGGAAGAGTTCCGACGCGCGATTGAGGAGAACACGCTTACCGATTTGCTCAATTTTTACGAGGTGAAAAAGGGCGAATGTTATTTTATCCCGTCGGGGACGATTCACGCTATCGGCAAGGGCTGTTTGATTTACGAGATACAGCAAAATAGCAATTTAACTTACCGCGTGTACGACTTCGGCAGGGTAGGCGCGGACGGAAAACCTCGGCAGTTGCATATCGAGCAGGCGTTGAAAGTGACGGATTTAAAAAAATTTACGCCACAGTCTTGGAGAGCGAGTAAATATTTTACCGCTCGTAAAGAGAGTATCCAAAACGAAAGAACCTTCCAAACGGACGGCAGTACCTTTCAATGCGTTACCTGCGTGCAGGGCGAGGGCGTTATCGAAGGACAGGCGTTGCGGGCAGGGGAAAGTTATTTCGTGCCGGCGAGCTACGGAGCGTTTAGTTTACAAGGAAATATGGAGGTTATTATGACGGAAGTTCGTAAATATTATATCGGTATCGACTTGGGCGGTACGTTTATCAAAGGCGGTATCGTGGACGATTTGGGGAATATCCTCGTATCGGATAAAGTTCCTACCGAAACGGAAAAAGGCTCGGAAAGGGTATCGCAAAATATCGTAAGTCTTTGCAAAACGCTATTGCACGCATCGGGTATGCAGGTAAGCGATATGCAGGGAATCGGTATGGGCGTTCCCGGAACGATTGACGGAAAAGAGGGCGTCGTCGTATACGCCAACAACTTAAAATGGGAAAATTTTGCGCTCGGTAAAAAGGTAGAGGCGTTGCTCGGTTTGCCCGTCAAACTCGCCAACGACGCCAACGTCGCCGCGCTTGGAGAAACGAAGTTCGGTTGCGGAAAAGATTATAACGATACCGTGTTGATTACGCTCGGTACGGGCGTGGGCGGTGGTATCGTCATCGGCGGAAAACTTTTCGAGGGCAATCACGGCGCGGGCGCGGAGCTTGGTCATTCGGTTATTTGCGCGTTCGGCGAGCCGTGTACTTGCGGTAGAGCGGGTTGTTTAGAGGCGTACGCTTCGGCTACCGCGCTTATTCGCGATACCAAACGCGCGATGGAAAGCAATAAAGCGAGCAAGATGTGGGAAATCGGTTCGTTGGACTTCGTTACGGGCAAAACGGCGTTCGATTATAAGGATACGGACGAGAGCGCGAAAACGGTCGTGGAAAACTATATTAAAATGCTCGGCGTAGGGTTGACGAATATCGCCAACGAATTTAGACCCGAAGCGATTATGCTCGGCGGTGGGGTGTGCGCGCAAGGGGATAATTTAGTGAAACCGTTGCAAGCGTTTTTGGATAAGGAAATTTACGCAGGCGATAAAGGTCCGCGCGTAAAAATTTTAACGGCGACGCTTGGGAATAACGCAGGAATTTTAGGCGCGGCGGCGCTTTTGATGAAATAAAAAACGAGGAGAAAAAAACGAAAAATGAATTACGTAGAAAGATTTGAAAAACTGGGATTTGGACTGTTCGTCCATTTCGGTATTTACAGCGCTATCGGGAAGGGCGAATGGCATTTAAGCACGCTGTTCGACGAAAAGAAACGCGAGGCGTATTGCGCGCAAGCGAAAAAATTCCGCGTGCATAAAGATTGGGCGAAGAAATTGGTCAAAACGGCGAAGACGGCAGGTTGTAAGTATATTACGCTCACCACCCGTCACCACGACGGTTTTTCGCTGTACGATACTTGCGGATTGAACGATTTCGACGCGCCTCATTCCGCGTGCGGTAGAGATTTGATTCGCGAATTCGTAGACGCGTGCAACGCCGAAGGGATTTTGCCTATTTTTTATCATACCTTGCTTGACTGGACGCACGAAGATTATCAAAATAATTTCCCTGCGTACATAGATTATTTGGTGCAAAGCATTGAAGTTTTGTGTAAAAACTACGGTAAAATCGGTGGGTTCTGGTTTGACGGTATGTGGGATAAATGGGACGAAGATTGGCAGGAAAGCCGTATTTATTCGACCATTCGTAAATACCAACCCGAAGCGATGATTATCAACAATACGGGTTTGCACGAGCTTGGCAAAGTGGGACATCCTGAAATCGACAGCGTTACCTTTGAAAGAGGCGCGCCCTGTTTCGTGGACAATTCGGACAGACACCGCGCAGGCGAAATGTGTCAAATATTGAACGACCATTGGGGTTACGCAAAAGACGACTGTAACTATAAATCTACCAAGGAAATTCTCGAGAACTTAATCGATTGCAGAAAATATAATTGTAACTTTTTGCTCAATACGGGGCTTACGGGCAACGGTACGGTCAATCCTATGGACGAATGTATGTTGAAGGAAGTAGGCAAGTGGGTGAAGATGAACAAGAATATTATCTACGGCGTAAAAGCGTGCGATATCACGGCGGAGGGCGCGGATATTTTGAAGGGCGACGACGGCTATTATTACGCGATTGTGAAAAACGTGGAAATGGCGCTTGACGAAAACGTACAACGCGTAATGGATAGTAAATCTGTCAAAGTCAACGCAAGAGTGACGAGCGCGCGTTGGTTGGATACGGGCGAAAAAATCGAGGTCAAACGCGGTGCGTTTAACGTGAAACCGTTTTCCTACGGAAGAAGTTTGGCGGTTCGTGTGGCAAAATTAAAAATCAAGGAATAATAAAAATTTACGCTTTTTAAGTAAAGTGAAAGGAGAGGTATAGATGATTTCTTTAAAAAATAAAGTAGTGATTATTACGGGCGGTGGCAGAGGTATCGGGTTCGGTCTTTCCACGGCGTTTGCCAAAGCGGGCGCAAAACTCGTTTTGACGGGCAGAACGGAAAGCACCTTACTCTCGGCGAAAGAAAAATTGGAAACGGCGTACGGAACGGAAGTGCTTTGCGTGACGGCGGACGGCGCGGACGAACAGGCAATCCAAAACGTCATTGACAAAACGGTGGAAAAATTCGGTAAAATCGACGCGGTTATCAACAACGCCCAAGCCTCGGCGTCGGGGAAAATGCTTATCGACCATACCAAAGAGGATTTGGATTTGGCAATTCATTCGGGGATTTACGCTACCTTCTTCTATATGCAAAAAGCGTTCCCGTACTTAAAAGAAACGAAGGGCGCTATCGTCAATTTCGCAAGTGGCGCAGGCTTGTTC
The DNA here is from genome assembly GCA_015069285.1 of Clostridiales bacterium. Lineage (GTDB taxonomy): Bacteria > Bacillota > Clostridia > Christensenellales > Borkfalkiaceae > Scatosoma. Next base: position 41,140 of record SVIX01000006.1, read on the forward strand.
GGGCGCATCGCGCAATCGAGCTACGCGGCGGCGAAAGAGGGGATTAGAGGACTTTCCCGCGTGGCGGCAACCGAGTGGGCGCCTTACGGCGTGCGCGTCAACGTTATTTGTCCGCTCGCGATGACGGAAGGATTGCAAAAGTTTAAAGAGGAATATCCCGAACGCTACGAACAGACGATAAAAGGCGTGCCGATGGGCAGATTTGCCGACCCCGAAAAGGACGTCGGCGGTATGTGCGTCTTCCTTTGCTCGGA
>SVIX01000067.1 GCA_015069285.1 Clostridiales bacterium
CACCGCGTACCATAACGCTTACCAATCCGCTACCAATCTTTTCGCTACCGATAAGTACGACGTTTGCCGCCTTTACCATTGCATCCGCAGCTTCAATCGCAGCTACAAGACCTCTCGTTTCAACCATGCCCAATGCTTCCATTTTTTTAATCCTCCTAAAGATTATTTTTTTATTTTTATTTTTTATCTTATTACGTTAAGGGGTCGTTCCCTTAAAATAACCGTGCATTTAACCCGTCGTTAAAAATCTCATAACGTCGGGGTGCGGGCGCGCAATCACCTCGCATACCTTTACGTTTCCGACTTCCGCCGCCGCGGCAGCGCCGGCTTCGAGAGCCGCCGTTACTGCGGAAACTTCGCCTTCTACCACAATCGTTACCAATCTACCGCCAAGTCGTTTTTCTACGTGAATGAGTTTTACGTCCGCGGCTTTTACCATTGCGTCCAGCCCGGTGATTGCGGCAACCAAGGCTTGCACTTCTAGTAACGCTATTGCTTTCATAGTCTTTCTCCTTTACTTCTTAATGCATTTTTGCAAAGCATATCTTCGCAATTTTATTATCGTGTTTTACGATTATTTAATGCTGGGAAGAAGTTTTTCTACGTCCATATGAGGGCGAGGGATTACGTGCGTTGCGATTACTTCGCCAAGTGCCGTTGCAGCCGCCGTACCAGCTTCTACTGCTGCTTTTACTGCGCCTACGTCACCGCGTACCATAACGCTTACCAATCCGCTACCAATCTTTTCGCTACCGATAAGTACGACGTTTGCCGCCTTTACCATTGCATCCGCAGCTTCAATCGCAGCTACAAGACCTCTCGTTTCAACCATACCCAATGCTTCCATTTTTTTAATCCTCCTAAAGATTATTTTTTATTTTTATTTTTTTTATCTTAATTTGTCTTTGCCAAGCGCGCTCAAATGCGCAAACCATTCGATATCTTCGCTTTGGCGGGCTATTACTTTATGCGTAATATAAAGTTCTCGCTTTTCAGCTTCTTCTTTACCTGCTTGTACCGCCGATTCCACCGCGGCTACGTCGCCTTCGACTTTTATCGCCATTACGAGCGGGACGCGCGCGGAATCTCCTGCCGCAGGTTTGTTCTTATCGATTGCCACCACTTTTACGTCGGCGGCTTTCGCCATTTTATCGGCTACGACGATTGCCGTCGCAAAACCGAATACTTCTATCATTCCGAGAGCCATTTCGTTCTCCTTGTTCGTTGTTCGTTCTTTTGCTTATACGCTTGTAAAACGGGAATTAGACCACGCGCTACGGTTTATTCGTTGACGTAGCAAATCTTGATACCCTTTTGCGCTACGTTCACTTCCATAGCCTCGTTAAGCTGATCTAACGGGAAGGTATGCGTAATCAAGTCTTTGATAGGGATATTCATTTCCCTTGCTTGACGCAAGAACGCCATCGTCGTAGGATAATCGTCTGCGCTGTAGTCCCAAGAACCGACGATATTTATTTCCTTGTTGCACATTGCAAAGTGGGGATTTACGCTGTATTCGCCGTTGTTTACGAAGAAACCCATTTCGCAAAGTCCACCGCCACGACGGATATATTCGTAAATATCTTTCGCCGCCGCAGGTGCGCCCGTGCATTGGAACGCAAAATCCGCGCCCACGCCGTTTGCTTCTTTTTTAACGATTTTTATTCTTTCTTCTAAAGTCGTTACTTCACGGAAATTGATAACCGTTTTTGCGCCCAACTTCTTCGCCATTTCCAAACGCATCGGCGTGCCGTCGATTGCGATAACGTGGTTGATACCCGCTGCGCGCAAAACGCTAATCATAACCAAACCAACGGGGCCAAGACCTTGTACCAAAACTTTAGAATTGAAGTTGATAAGACCCGTCGTTTGCGCGCGTTTCAACGCGTGTACGCACACGCAAGCAAGTTCTAACAACATTCTTTCCTTTAAATCCAAATCGTTTACCACGAAATACGTTGCGCCTTTGCCACGAATCAACAAATGCGTAGCAAACCAACCGGTAAGGGGTTGACTATCGCTATGCGGAATCAAACCGAACACACCTTGCTTATCGCAAAGATTGGTATTTGCGGGAAGATTACGGCAAACGTGACATTCCCCGCAACTGATAACGCTCGTTACCACTTTATCGCCTACTTTGATAGGCTTGCCCGACGTATCCGTTTTAATGTTTTTACCGAGCGCAATAATTTCACCCGTACCTTCGTGCCCGAGCGTTACGGGAATAATTCCAAACGGGTCGCCCTTCCATTCGTGAACGTCCGTACCGCATACGCCACAACCTTCGACTTTTACCAAAATATCGTCGTCTTGCAACGCAGGGATAGGAAATTCTTTTACTTCGATTTTTTTCGTGCCCGTGAGCATTGCCACTTTTGCAGTCTTGGGAATGTCGCCTGCGCAACTCTTGCTTGCGCTACCCATTTCGCCAAGAATTTTACGAACGATGTTTTCTACTTGAGAAGACGTAATATCCATAACTTTTATCTCCTTATATCTTTTATTTTTACTTTTTATTAAATAATTCTGAACGCATCCGAAAGCACGCATCTTCTATAACGCGTGAAACTTCTCGCACTCGTCAAACCCTCACCCGTAGGGCCTGCAATCGTAAAGGTGGTATGACCTTCGCCACCGAACCCGATACCCGCGTAAGAAGGCGCGTTCTTTACGAAAATTGTCGTTTCTACTGCGCGCGCAAAACGCGTTAAGTTGTCGATATTCTTCGAGTGCATATGCGCGGTATGTCTGCAACCGTGTTCTGCTTTTACCGCCAAATCAATCGCTTGGTCGATATCCTTTACGCGTACGATAGGCAATATAGGCATCATCAATTCGTGTTGTACGAACGGATGGTCAAAATCCGTTTCACAAATAATGCAACGGTAATCGCTATCCAGTACCTTAACACCGATTTTCGCCAAAAGCACCGCGGCGTCACGACCTACACATTCACGGCTAACCGTCTTTTTCACGATACCCGTCTTAGGATTTTTCGTTTCTACCAAAACGATTTTCGCAAGCTTATCCGCTTGTTCCGCCGTAATTTTATACGCGCCGTTCTTTTGCATTCCTGCAATCAATTCGTCCGCGATGTTCTCAAACGCAAACACTTCCTTTTCTGCAATACAAGGCAAGTTATTATCAAACGAACAACCGTCGATAATATCCTTTGCTGCTTTTGCGATGTCCGCCGTATCGTCTACGATAACGGGAGGATTGCCCGCGCCTGCGCCAATCGCCTTTTTACCGCTGGAAAGTACGCTCTTTACAACGCCCGGTCCGCCCGTGCAAACGAGCAAACGGATATTTTCGTGCTTATACATAATGTTCGCCGTTTCCAAGGTAGGCTTGGCAACCGACGCTACCAATACCTCAGGTCCGCCCGCTTTCTTACTTGCGCGGTTAATCAAATCAACCGCGTAATTCGAAGTAGCGATTGCGTTGGGGTGGGGATTGAATACCACGCCGTTACCTGCGGCAATCATACCGATACTGTTACAAATAACCGTTTCCGAAGGATTCGTACTCGGCGTTATCGCCCCAACGACGCCAAAAGGCGCCATTTCGGTGAGCGTTAAACCGTAATCACCCGTTTTTGCTTGCGCTACGATATCCGCCGTACCCGGCGTTTTATCCGCTACGAGAATATGTTTCGCCGTTTTATGACCTACGCGACCCATTTTCGTTTCCGCTACGCCAAGCGACGCCATAATAGGCGATTCTTTACGGCAATAATCACGAATAACGGCAATTACTTTTTCGCGTTCTTCGAGCGTCATTGCGCGAACGGCTTTATATCCTGCCGTCGCCGCCTCGATTGCGTCGTTCATATCTTCGTATATACCGATGAGCTTTCTACCTTGATATTGCGTAGAATCCCATTCTTTTTTGACGGGGGTCGGTTCGCCGAGGTTTTTCAAAACTTGCGCGATAACCTCTTCTATCTGCGCTTCCGTCCAATTTATAGCCATAGTTTTTTCTCCAATTTTATTTTTTTATCTTATCTTATTTGTTAAGCGCTGCAAGTACCTTTTTCGTAATAGACGCTACGAGTTCGTCGTTACTGCAATTACAAGCCGTAGTTTGATCGCCGTAATCGATGCCAGGGTGACGACCGGGCAAATTCATCTTCTTTCTCAAATCCATCAACTTTTTAAGTTGGTCGTTGGAAATTTCGTGAACTGCGCCCAAATCCATCGCGTGCTTACAAATTACTGCGTTGAATTCTACTTCTTCCATAATGAAGAACGCTTTTTGCAAGTTGCAACCAACCGTCAACGCGCCGTGGTTTCTAAGCAAGAACGCGTCGTGGTTTTGGATATACGGGTCGAGCGAATCGGGAATTTCCATCGTCGAAGGCGTACCGTAATCACAGGTAGGCACGTCGCCAATCGTAAGTACCGCTTCAGGCAAGATGTATTGGTCTAAATCGATATCCGCAACGGTAAACGCCGTAGCAACGGGAGGGTGCGCGTGCACGACTGCCGTAACGTCGGGGCGTTCTCTATACACTCTCATGTGCATTTTGATTTCAGACGAAGGATTGAGTTTACCTTCCAATTTTTTACCGTCCTTGTCCACCTTGATAATCATATCGGGAGTCAAGTCGCCTTTGGAAACACCCGTAGGCGTGCAGTAATATTCGTTATCGTTAACCTTTACGGAAATATTACCGTCGTTTGCGGCTACAAACCCTTTCATCCAAAGCTTGTGACCGACTTCGCAAATTTCTTTTTTGATTTCGAATGGAGATTTCATAGTTTTTTCCTTTCCTTTATATTATTTTTTATTTTATCAAATTTAAAGTATCAAGAGCAATCATATACTCTTCGTTCGTAGGGATAACGAAGGTCTTCGTTTTTGCTCCCTTTGCGCTTACGTCTGCAACTTCGCCACGGGGACAGGTTGCGTTTGCGTTTTCGTCAATTTCTACGCCCAACCAAGACATATCTTTACAAACTTTCGCGCGAAGTTCTCTATCGTTTTCGCCGATACCTGCCGTAAACACCAACGCGTCTACGCCGTTCATTTCCGCTACGTAAGAACCGATAATTTTTTTGATATTGTGTACCAAAATATCCAACGCAAGTTTCGCGCGTTTGTTTCCTTCTTTCGCCGAAGTATCCACGTCGCGACAATCGCTCGAAACGCCCGAAACACCGAGTAAGCCCGATTGTTTGTTTAAAATCGAATCCGCCTCTTCCGCGCTAATGCCTTTTACTTTTTGTATGTAGGTAACGACCGTCGGGTCAATCGCCCCGCTACGCGTTCCCATAGGCACGCCGTCTTGAGGGGTAAAGCCCAACGACGTATCGATAGCT
>SVIX01000007.1 GCA_015069285.1 Clostridiales bacterium
CATACGCGTTTCCGCAGGTTTCTTCGTGATAGGCTTGTGGGGGAAGATGTCAATCCATACTTTACCGCCACGCTTGATGAATCTCGTCATTGCGATACGGGCTGCTTCGATTTGGTTGGATTTAATCCAGCCAAGCTCTTCGGATACCAAACCGTATTCGCCGTAAGCGATTACGTTACCCTTTTGCGCTTTACCCTTCATCGTACCGCGATGTTGTCTACGTCTTTTTACTCTTTTGGGAATTAACATTACTGTTCGCCTCCTTCCATAGGCTTTTTGGACGCCTTAATCACTTCGCCCTTGTATATCCAGCACTTAACGCCAATCATACCGAACGTGGTGTGCGCTTCCGCAAAACCGTAATCAATATCCGCGCGAAGCGTTTGAAGGGGAATAGAACCTTCGTGATAATGTTCGCTTCTTGCAATTTCTGCGCCGTCAAGACGACCGCTAACCATCATTTTGATTCCTTTAACGCCTGCTCTCATCGAACGACCAATCGCTTGTTTCATACAACGTCTGAACGACATACGCTTTTCAAGCTGTGCCGCAACGCCTTCTGCTACGAGTTGCGCGTCGCAATCAGGTTTTCTAACTTCCGTGATATTGATGCTAACCGCTTTGCCGTTCGTAAGCTTTGCAAGTTCTTTCTTGATAACTTCTACTTCCGCACCGCCTTTACCGATGATAACACCGGGGCGAGCCGTGTAAACGGTTACGACGATTCTCGTCGCCGCTCTTTCGATAAGGATTTTGCTTACCGCTGCGGAATAGTACTTCTTTTTCAAGTAGGTACGTATTACGTTATCTTCTTTGAGGAATTTGGAGAATTCTTTTTTATCTGCATACCAAGTGGTATTCCAATCAGCGATTACGCCGACTCTTAAACCGTGAGGATTAACTTTCTGTCCCATTGTTATACTTCTCCTTCCAATTTCTTAACGTCCAAAATAACGGTGATGTGACTCGTTCTCTTTAAGATTGCGTGTCCTCTGCCTTTGGATACGGGTTGCATTCTCTTCAACATTTGACCGCCGTCCGCAAAACATTCTGCTACGAACAAATCGTTTCTGTCCATACCCATATTATGCTCTGCGTTTGCAGCCGCGGACATCAACACTTTCTTAACAGCAAGTGCGCTTCCGTTTACGCTGTAATCGAGAATAGCTTTCGCTTCTTTGTAACTCTTCCCGCGAATCAAAGCAAGAACGGTTCTTACTTTGTAAGGGGATACTCTGATATATTTAGCGACTGCGTAAGGGCGCTTTTCTCTGTTTTGCGCAACCCTTTCCGTCTTCTTCTTCATATTCGTTGCCATTTATCTATTCTCCTTATTTACCCGGGGTAGTCGTTTTTGCGGTGTGACCGTGGAAGGTTCTCGTGGGAGCAAACTCACCGAGCTTGCAACCAATCATATCTTCCGTAACGTATACGGGCACGTGTTTTCTGCCGTCGTATACCGCAATCGTGTGTCCAACGAAATCGGGGAAAATGGTAGATGCTCTCGACCAAGTCTTAATTACTTTCTTTTCGTTCGATTCGTTCATAGCTTGAATTCTGCTCAAAAGCTTCGCTTCGACGTAAGGTCCTTTTTTTACGCTTCTTGACATTTTTCAATCCTCCGATTAGTTAATTCTCTTGAGAATGAACTTGTTCGTTGCATTCTTCTTCTTTCTCGTCTTATAACCGAGCGCGGGTTTACCCCAAGGAGTCAACGGACCTGCGTGACCGATAGGAGATTTACCTTCACCACCGCCGTGAGGGTGGTCAACGGGGTTCATAACCGAACCTCTAACTTCGGGTCTAAGACCAAGATATCTTGCCTTACCTGCTTTACCGAGCGATACCAATTCGTGGTCAACGTTGCCGACTTGTCCGATGGTTGCGCGACACTTGAGAAGAACGTATCTCATTTCACCGCTAGGCATACGAATGGTTGCGTATTTGCCTTCTACAGCCATGATTTGCGCGGAAATACCTGCGCTTCTTGCAATTTGACCGCCCTTACCGGGGGTAAGCTCGATATTGTGTACCATCGTACCGACGGGAATGTTTTCAAGGGGTAACGCGTTACCTACCTTAATATCCGCTTTAGGTCCGCTCATTACCTTGTCCCCTACGTTCAAGCCAACGGGCGCAAGGATATAGCTCTTAACGCCGTCCGCGTAAACCAAAAGTGCGATGTGCGCGCTTCTGTTCGGGTCGTATTGAATACTTTGTACCGTTGCGGGAATATCGTCTTTCAATCTCTTGAAGTCGATGATACGATATTTTCTGCGGTTACCACCGCCGATGTGTCTGGTCGTGATTCTGCCCATATTGTTGCGACCGCCACTATGACGTTGATCGTGCAACAAGGATTTTTCGGGCTTTGCACCCTTCGTCAAATCGTCATTCGTTAAAACGGTTACGAAACGGCGACCAGCCGAAGTGGGTTTATACGATTTAATAGCCATTTTCTTTCTCCTCCTCGATTAGGTCAACGACTCAAAGAACTCGATAGCCTTGCTATCCTCTTTCAAGGTGACGATTGCCTTTTTACGATCGGGCGTATAACCTTCGTTTCTGCCCATTCTCTTAAGTTTGCCTTTGCAGTTCATCGTGTTTACTTTCGCCACTTGAACGCCGAAAAGCTTTTCAACCGCCAATTTAATTTGAGTCTTGTTCGCGTCTTTCTTTACGTAGAAAGTGTATTTTTTCGATGCGATGCCGTCGTAACCTTTTTCGGTAAGGACGGGCTTAATGATAATATCCTCTGCAAACATTACGCGTTTACCTCCTGGAATTTCTCAACCGCAGCTTTCGTCATTACTACCTTTGCGTTTGCCACTACTTCGTAGGTGCTAAGTTGCGCAAGGGGAAGGGTGGAAAGCTTGGGAAGGTTTGCCGTCGCGCGAATTACGTTTACGTCGTCGTTATCCATAACTACGAGCGCCGTCTTGTTCAAACCGAGCGCTTTTGCAAACGTTGCCATTTCCTTCGTTTTACCGTTAGATTTAAGCTCGTCCACAACGATAAATTCGCCGTCAGCCACTTTCTTAGAAAGCGCGGAAAAAAGCGCAACCTTCTTTGCCTTGTCGTTCATTTTCTTGGAGAAGTCGCGGGATTTCGGTGCGAACACTACGCCACCCTTAATCCATTGAGGCGCACGAATCGACCCTTGACGAGCGCGACCCGTTCCCTTTTGTCTCCAAGGCTTAATACCGCCGCCGCGAACTTCCGTTCTCGTGAGGGTAGATTTAGTACCCTGTCTTTCGTTAGCAAGACGGGTAACGACTGCTTGATGAATCAAAGATTCTTTATACTCGACGCCAAATACGCTGTCTGCAAGTTGCATTTCGCCAACTTCAGCGCCGTTCATATTTAATACTTTAATAGCCGCCATGTTAGTCATTCTCCTTATTTGCTCTTCACGCTATCCGAAATGGTAACGATACTGCCCTTAGGTCCGGGGATAGCGCCCTTGATGAGGATTGCGTTTCTATCCAAATCAACCTTAACGACTTCAAGGTTTTGAATGGTTACGTTTTCCACACCGTATTGACCTGCAAGGTGCTTGTTCTTAAAGACTCTCGAAGGGGAACTGATGGGACCCATAGAACCGGGTTCTCTGTGTACGGGGCCGGTACCGTGGGTCATCTTCAATCTTTGTTGATTCCAACGCTTGATTACACCCGTGAAACCGTGACCTTTCGTCACACCCGATACGTCTACTTTGTCGCCAGCGACGAACACGTCTGCTTTCAGCTCTGCGCCAACCGTATACGTTTCCGCATTTGCCACTCTGATTTCTTTCAAGACCTTGTGAGGCTTAACGCCTGCCTTCTTGAATTGCCCAAGCTCAGGCTTAGTAAGAGCCTTTTCGCTCGTTTCGATAAAGCCGAGTTTCAACGCGCAATAACCGTCGTTTTCAACCGTCTTCACCTGTACTACGGGGCAGGGACCTGCCTCTACTACCGTGACGGGAATTACCTTTCCGTCCTCTGCAAAGATTTGGGTCATACCCACTTTGCGTCCGATGATTGCTTTATTCATAGATAAAGTTCACTCCTTAAATTTTTTTTATTCTCGAATACCTTTGCAAGTATTTCTCGGTAAATTTGGGTTTCCCTTAGAGCTTAATCTTGATGTCTACGCCTGCGGGGAGGTGGATAGAATCAAGCAACTTAGCGTTGGGGGAATAGATATCGATGATTCTCTTGTACGTTCTCATTTCGAACTGTTCACGGGAATCCTTGTATTTGTGCGGGGAACGAAGAATCGTGATGATTTCTTTTTCCGTAGGAAGGGGAATAGGACCGGAGATTTTTGCACCGCTCTTTTTCATCGTTTCAACGATACGGCTTGCCGCTTCGTCTACGAGTTCGTGGTCGTATGCCGCCAACTTAATTCTGATTTTTTGTACTGCCATTTTTGTGTTACTCCTTTTACTGTTTATACTAACATTTTATTTCGCTGTATCAACTCACCCGTGTGTATCGAGGTATCTGCAAAATAAAAACACTCTTGTTTTCAACCGAGCGTTTTACCGCAAAGCCTCGGTTAGTCGCAGGAATCGAGTTCCCACTTTTGTCGGCGGAAATTATCTGTCGGGACGGCTTTTTGTCCGCGAATTTTCAGTAACTTCCCGCGTCAACCCATACAACGCGCTTTTACACAGCCTAAATATAATACCAAATTTGCAAGCGCCTGTCAAGCGTTTACACGAAAAAAATCAAAAAAATTTTTTATTTTTTTAAAAAAAGAAATATTTGAAAATTCCGCCTTGGTTATTGCCCTTTTTTTAGAATTTTAAACGCTTCTCTTTCCATATTTATATATACGCGCGTGCGCGTATAGAGAACCCACCCGCGCCACGGCGAGTGGGTTCTTCGCGTTTTACTTCTTTTCTTTTGCTCTTGCCTTCGCGCGAAGCTCGGCGTCAAGAATGCGTTTTCTTATACGCAAGGATTTGGGAGTAACCTCCAAAAGTTCGTCGTCTGCGATAAACTCCAAACATTCCTCCAAGCTCATTTTGGAAACGGGGATAAGCGTCAACGCGTCGTCGCTACTAGACGAACGGGTGTTGGTCAGGTGTTTGGTTTTACAAACGTTGACGTTAATATCGTCCGAAAGATTGGTATAGCCCACGACCATACCGCTATACACGGGCATACCGGGCGTTACGAACAGCGTTCCTCTGCCCTGCGCGTTAAACAATCCGTACGCAACCGCCTCACCCGTTTCAAACGCGACGAGCGAACCCGTACTTCTTCTTTGCATATCTCCTTTATACGGCTCGTAGGAATAGAAGGTCGTGTTCATAATCCCCTGTCCTTTGGTGTCCGTTAAAAACTCGCTCTTGTAGCCGAACAAACCGCGGGAGGGAACGGTGAACTCCAAACGCATACGGTTTCCGATCGCCGTCATTTGCACCAAATTCCCCTTACGGTTGCCCATCGCCGAAAAGACGGGACCCGTCATATCTTCGGGAACGTCGGCAACGAAGCGTTCGATGGGCTCGTGCCGAACGCCGTCGATTTCTCTATATAATACTTTAGGGGTAGAAACTTGGAATTCGTAGCCTTCTCTTCGCATCGTTTCAATCAAGATAGAAAGGTGCATTTCCCCACGACCGCAAACGCGGAAACTGTCCGCCGATTCCGTATCCGAAACGCGCAAAGAAACGTCGCGCAACAATTCCTTATACAATCTGTCGCGCAGTTGTCTTGTGGTAACGAATTTCCCCTCTTTGCCCGCAAACGGACTGTCGTTGACGGAAAAGGTCATTTCCACCGTCGGTTCTTCAATTTTTACGAATTGCACGGGTTCAACCTTGCTCGGTTCGCATACGGTATCCCCGATATTTAAACCGTCAATCCCCGAAAACACCACGATGTCCCCTGCTTTGGCGTTGGCTACGGGAACGCGTTCCAACCCTTCGATTTGATAAAGGTTGGCAATTTTACAATTCGTACGAATTTTCGTATCGTTGAAATTGCAAATGGAAACGGGTTCGTTCGCGCGGATAACACCGCGTTCAATCCTGCCGATACCGATACGACCGACGAATTCGTTGTAATCAATACAAGAAACGAGGAGCTGTCCCGCGCCCTCAGTATCCATCTCCATAGGCGGTATCGTTTGCAAAATCGTATCGAACAACGCGTTAAGATTGGGTTCTTGGCTATCGGGGGTCAGCGAAGAAGTGCCTTGTCTTCCGCAACAATACACGATAGGGCTTTCGAGCTGTTCGTCCGTTGCGTCGAGCTCCATCATTAAAAGTTGCATTTCTTCTACGACCTCGGCAATACGTGCGTCCGGTCTATCTACTTTATTGATGACGATAATCAGTTTCAAGCCGAGCGCGAGCGCTTTTTGCATAACGAAACGCGTTTGCGGAAGCGGACCTTCGGCGCTATCCACGAGAATAAGCGCACCGTTTACCATTTTGAGTACGCGTTCTACCTCACCCGAAAAGTCGGCGTGCCCCGGTGTATCTACGATATTTATTTTTACGCCCTTATAATGCGCGGAGGTGTTTTTGGCGAGAATGGTAATACCTCTTTCCTTTTCCAAATCGCCCGAGTCCATCACTCTGTCTTGCACCTGTTGATTATCACGAAAGACACCGCCTTGCGCCAACATTTCGTTGACGAGCGTCGTTTTGCCGTGGTCTACGTGCGCGATTATCGCGACGTTTCTTAAATCTTCTCTTAACATTTCCGTTTCTCCTCTACTTCGTAAACTTTTCAACCTTACCATTTTAATACTTTTTATAAAAAATGACAAGGACTTTTTATGCGCTTTCCAAAAATTTTTTAATAAATTAAAAACTTACCCGTTGTATAGGGCAAGTTTTCGCGTCGTTTATAAACTTTTCACCGCTTTATTTTGATAGCGCGTAAACCGAATTTCGTACCCGTTATCGTCTATCGGCGTTCCCTCGTCCACGCAAACGAAGTTTTCCTGTTCGTCGAGATTGGGAAAAAACACGGTTGCGCCCCCCACGGCGTTCACTTTCGTAACGAGCGCCTCGTGACAATAGGGCAAAAGCGTTTTATAAATTTCCCCTCCGCCTATCACGAAAACCTGTTCGTTTTCACGCTTTTTCAATTCGGCAAACAGTTCGTCGTACGAACGCACCGTAATACATTCGTCGCATACCTGCCCCCTTGTAAGCACGATATTTACCCTATTTTTCAACGGCTTTTGGTTGGGAAAAGAACGCAGGGTATTACCGCCCATAACGACGGTATGCCCCATCGTCGTTTGACGGAAAAATTTCATATCGAGGGGCAGGGAAAACATCATATCGTTGTTTTTGCCTATGCCCCATTCCTTGTCCGCGTGCACGATTGCTATAATCATAAAAACCTCTTATATGGCAACGGGGATTTTTTTATCCAACTTTTCGTATTCGTAATCGACGAGCTGGAAACTATCCACCGTGAAATCGTAGAAGTTCGTAATCGAAGTATCCACGATAAGCTTAGGCGCTTTATGTTGCGGTTTTGCAAGCACCTCTTCCACGAGCGGGATATGTCTATCGTAAATATGCGCGTCGGCAATCACGTGTACGAGTTCGCCCGCTTTCAAGCCCGATACTTGCGCAAGCATAATCAAAAGCACGGCGTACTGCACGACGTTCCAATTATTTGCCGTCAACATATCGTTAGAGCGTTGGTTTAAAATGCCGTTGAGCGTATCCCCCGAAACGTTAAAGGTCATAGAGTACGCGCAAGGGTATAAATTCATTTCGTGCAAGTCTTGGAAGTTATAAATATTCGTCATAATGCGACGGCTGGCGGGGTTATGCTTTAAGTCATACAACACCCTATCCACTTGGTCGAATTCGCCCTCTTTGTACTTGTGCTTTACGCCCAGCTGATAGCCGTACGCCTTGCCGATAGAACCGCTTTCGTCCGCCCAACTATCCCAAATATGCGAGTTTAAGTCGTGAATGTTATTGCTCTTTTTTTGCCAAATCCAAAGCAATTCGTCCACGCAGGACTTGAACGCGGTACGACGAATGGTGAGGATAGGAAATTCCTCTTGCAAATTATAGCGATTGACGATACCGAATTTTTTTACGGTATGCGCCTTTGCGCCGTCCTCCCATTTAGGGCGAACTTCCAACTCGGTATCCCAATACCCGTTTTGCATAATATCCGTCATATTTTGTACGAAGATTTCGTCTGCTCTGCTCATTTTTACACCGCCTTGTTTATTTTCCGAAATTTATTATACCATAATCACAACCTTTCGTCAAGGTTTCAAAAAGTTTTTTCGGATTATTTTTGTAAAAAGTTGACAAATGCAAAAAAAACGGGTATTATATATAGGAACGAGAAAAATTTAGTATAAGGAGATTTCCAAATTTATGAACAAGAAAACGGTAAAAGACATTTGCGTCAAAGGCAAAAAGGTACTCGTTAGATGCGATTTTAACGTACCTATGAAAGACGGCGTTATTACGGACGAAAACCGTATCGTCGGCGCGCTCCCCACCATCAAGTATTTGATGGACCAAGGCGCAAAGGTTATCCTTTGCTCGCACATGGGCAAACCCCACAACGTATTCGACGAAAAGCTCGAACTCAACAAAAAGGAAAAAGCAAAAATTTCCGCTATGCCCAAAGCTGAACAAGCTACCGCTACGGCGGAAGCGCTTGAAAAAGCGAAAAAAGACGTGAAAAAGCTCACTCTTGCCCCCGTTGCGGAAAGATTAAACGAACTTTTAGACGGTAAAGTTACTTTTGCAACCGACGTTATCGGCGCGGACGCGAAGGCTAAAGTGGAAGCTTGTAAAGAAGGCGAATGCGTACTTTTGGAAAACTTGCGTTTCCACAAGGGCGAAGAAAAGAAATTCCCCGAATTTATGCAAGCGCTTGCAAGCTACGCGGAAGTATACGTCAACGACGCGTTCGGTACGGCGCACCGCTCCCACGCTTCGACGGCAGGTATCGTAGAAGAAGGCTTGGTACAAACGGCTGTTTGCGGTTTCTTGATTGAAAAAGAACTTTCCGTTATGGCGGACACCCTTGAAAACCCCGAAAGACCTTTCGTGGCTATCCTTGGCGGTGCAAAAGTTGCGGACAAGCTCAACGTTATCGCTAACCTTTTAGAAAAATGCGACACCCTCGTTATCGGTGGCGGTATGGCGTACACCTTTATCAAGGCGCAAGGCGGTAAAATCGGTACTTCGCTCGTAGACGACGAAAAGGTTGCGTACTGTCAAGAAATGCTTGAAAAAGCAAAAGCGCTCGGCAAGAACATCGTCCTTCCCATAGACACGGTTGCGGCGAAAGAATTCCCCAACCCTATCGACGCGCCTATCGAAACGACGGTAACCCCCTCCAACGCTATCCCCGACGATATGATGGGCTTGGATATCGGTCCTGAAACGAGAAAGGTATTCGCAGAAGTAGTAGCGAACGCAAAAGCGGTAATTTGGAACGGTCCTATGGGCGTATTCGAAAATCCCATCCTTGCGGAAGGCACGAAAGCGGTAGCAAAAACGCTCGCGGACGCATACGGCAAAGCAACGACGATTATCGGTGGCGGCGACTCTGCTGCGGCGGTACAAGTGCTTGGTTTTGCTGATAAAATGACGCACATTTCGACGGGTGGCGGTGCTTCCCTCGAACTTTTCGAAGGCAAGGTACTTCCCGGTATCGCGTGCTTGAACGACAAATAAGAAAATTTAAAAAAGGAAATTACGATTATGAGAAAACCTATTATTGCTGGCAACTGGAAAATGAATAACACGGCGTCCGAGGGCGTTGCGCTCGTCAAAGCGATTGCTCCCCTCGTGACGGAGGCAAACTGCGACGTCGTCGTATGCGTTCCCGCTATCGACATTCCCGCGGTAAGCGAAGCGCTTAAAGGCACGAACATTAAGCTCGGCGCGGAAAACGTACACTTCGCGGAAAAAGGCGCGTACACGGGCGAAATCTCCGCGGCGATGCTCCTTGAATACGGCGTAGAATACGTTATTATCGGTCACAGCGAACGCCGTCAATATTTCGGCGAAACGGACGAAACGGTAAACAAGAGAACGCTCACCGCGCTCAAAGCGGGTCTTACCCCTATCGTTTGTATCGGTGAATCTTTAGAAGAAAGAGAAACGGGCAAAACGGAAGAAGTTTTGGCAACGCAAATCCACGAAGGCTTGAAGGATATTGAAGAAATCAAAAAAGTCGTTATCGCGTACGAACCCGTTTGGGCTATCGGTACGGGCAAAACGGCTACGGCGGAACAAGCGAACGAAACGATTGCGTTTATTCGTAAGACGATTGGCGAAATGTTCTGCCCCAAGTGCGCCGAAGCGGTACGCATCCAATACGGCGGAAGCATGAACGCAGGCAACTGCAAAGAGCTTATGGCGAAAGAAGAAATCGACGGCGGTTTGATTGGCGGTGCGTCGCTTAAAGCGCCCGACTTTGCAACCATCGTAAACTTCGATAAATAAGAAATAAAACGGTTATATAAGGGGCAGGTACGCGTTGAACGTGCCCTGCCCCACCATTTTGAAAAAAAGGAGAATATAAATTATGCGTACCCCTTACGCGCTTATCATTATGGACGGTTACGGCATCAACCCCGACGAAAACGGTAACGCAATCGTCGCAGACGGCAGTAAATACGTCAACCAGCTTATCAAGAATTACCCCTCCGCGCAACTTGGCGCAAGCGGTATGTCCGTAGGTCTTCCCGACGGACAAATGGGCAATAGCGAAGTCGGTCACCTGAACATCGGCGCCGGCCGTATCGTCTATCAAGACTTAACGAAAATCACCAAAGACATTCGTGACGGCGAATTTTTTAAAAACACGGAATTGCTCCGCGCAATGCATTCCGCAAAAAACGCGGGCAAAAAATTGCATTTGTTCGGTTTGGTTTCGACGGGTGGCGTGCATAGTCACGTCGAACATTTATACGCGCTTGTGGAAATGGCGAAAAAAGAAGGCTTGGACAACGTTTATATCCACGCGTTTACCGACGGACGGGACGTTGCTCCCACTTCGGGCGCGTCGTTCGTCAGCGACTTACAAAACAAATTAGACGAATTAAATTTCGGCGTTATCGCCTCCGTTGCAGGCAGATATTACGCTATGGATAGAGATAATAATTGGGACAGAGAAGAAAAAGCGTACGATATGCTGACGCTTGGCACGGGCGTACACTTTGAAGGTAGCGCAAAAGACGCAATCAACGCGTCGTACGAAAACGGCGTAACGGACGAATTCATTTTGCCCACCAACCTCACCAAAAACGGCAAGCCCGTGGCGCTTATCGGCGAAGGCGATAGCATTATTTGTTTCAACTTCCGCCCCGACAGAGCCAGACAAATTTCGAGAATGTTCTCGCAAAAGACTTTCCCGTTCGTAGACGCAAAAACGGGCGCGACGCTCGGTTTTGAAAGAAAAACGGGCTTTTTAAATCCCACCTACGTAGGCTTTGCCGTATACGATTCTTCCTTTGAAAACGTCGGCGTGGCGTTCCCGCCCGACGAAATCAACAATACCTTACCGCAATATATTGCCTCTTTGGGAATGAAACAGCTCCACATCGCGGAAACGGAAAAATACGCGCACGTAACTTTCTTCTTCAACGCAAAGTTAGAACCCCCCGTCGAGGGCGAAACGCGTATCGTTATCCCCTCCCCCAAAGTTGCCACCTACGATTTGCAACCGGAAATGAGCGCCTATCTCGTCACCGATAAAGTTTTAGAAGAACTTGACAAAGGCGAATACGACGTCGTTATCCTCAACTTTGCAAACTGCGATATGGTAGGGCATACGGGCGTTATGGAAGCGGCGGTGAAAGCCGTGCATACGGTAGACGAATGCGTGAAAAAAGTAACGGATAAAATCCTTGCTATGGGCGGTAGCGCGCTCGTTACCGCAGACCACGGTAACGCCGACCAAATGATAGCGGAAGACGGTAAAACGGCGTTTACGCAACATACGACCTTCCCCGTTCCCGTTATTTTGGTATCGGAAAACTTGAAAGGCGTTACGCTTCGCGAAGACGGCGTTTTGGCAGACCTTGCTCCCACGCTCCTCGATATGATGCAAGTTCCTCAACCCAAAGAAATGACGGGTAAGAGTTTGATTAAATAATCTTACTTTCGAAAAATCCGCAAGCATCCCGCTTGCGGATTTTTATATACGACGGAAAAAGATGCGATTATTCGGTTTTTAAATAAATTTTTATCAAATACGCTTAAAAAACGCTTGCGTTCTTTTTTTAAGTATGTTATAATCAATTAGTATTTTAGAAGAAAACTATAAAAGGATATACGTTATGTTCAATTTATCTACTTTACTTGCACCTATCGAAAAGGGCAATTCGTTCTACAATTTATACTTCGGGCTTAGCTTGACGATGATTATTTTGATGGCTGTGTCCGCGCTCACCGCAATTATTCTTATTTTAATGCAACCGAGCAACTCCAGCGGTATTGACGCGCTCGGCGGTTCAAGCGAAACGTTCTTTGGTAAAAACAAAGGAAAATCGATTGAAGCAAAGATGAAAAAATGGACTTGGATTTGCCTTGCGGTTTTGGTTGTCCTTTCCGTAATTTTCTATATTTTGCAAAAACCTGCAATCTGGGGCGCATAATTTGGAAAAAATTGTCGGTGGCTTTTCAAATAAGCCACCGTTTTTCTTTTTCTTTTCTTGGCATACTCTATAAGGAGGTGAGTTATTTTGAACGCGTCCGAGCGTATTTATCAAAAATTTTTAGACGGCGAACTCGCCGTGAAAAACATACACGAAATTTGTAAAATTTTAGGCATGCCCTACCGTGAAAAAAATAAACTTATCCCTCTTTTGGACGAACTCGTCAAAGACGGAAAGTTGTTTGTCAGCGACAGCGGTAAATACGGCACGAGCGAACAGCTTGGGCTTATCGTCGGTACGGTTTCCGGCAACGAGCGCGGTTTTGGTTTCCTCGTTCCCGAAGACAAAGAACGTTACAAAGAAGATTTTTTTATCCCGAGCAAAAACTTACGTGGCGCATTACACGGCGATTTGGTTTTATGTGAAATTATACGCGTCAACTACGAAGAAAAGGAACGGGACGAAGTAAGCGTTATGCGCATTTTACAGCGCGGATATTCTACTATCGTCGGCACTTTCCGTCGCGATAGACGGGCGGGCTATTTATTCCCCGACGAAAAGAAATTTTCCACGCATATTTATATCCCCCTTTCTCAATGTTCGAATATCCAAAACAACGTCAAGGCGGTTGCAAAAATTACCTCCTACCCTTACGGTCGCGCGCCCGGGGGTGAAATTGTCGAAGTATTGGGCGAGGAAGAAGACTTTTTCGCCGAAGAACTTTCCATTATCCGTTCTTATAATTTACGCGAAGAATTCCCTCTTGCCGTAGAAAAAGAGGCGGAAAAACAGCAACGCAAAGGCATTACGGAGAACGACTATATACGCCGTCAAGATTTTCGCGGTAAGCTTATCGTGACCATCGACGGCGAGGATACGCGGGATATTGACGACGCCGTTTCTTTGGAAAAAATAGACGGAAATTACCTGCTCGGCGTGCATATCGCCGACGTCACGCATTACGTTACGGAGAAAAGCCTGTTAGATAGCGAGGCGTTCGAACGCGGTACGAGCGTCTACTTCCCCGACTGCGTTTTACCTATGCTCCCCCGCGCGCTTTCTAACGGTATTTGTTCGCTTAACGAGGGCGAGGATAGGCTTGCGCTTTCGTGTATGATGAAAATTGATAAAAACGGAAAGGTAATCGATAGCGAAATCGTGGAAAGCGTAATCCGTTCGTCGCATAAAATGACGTATACCGAAGTATCGGCGATTTTAGAGGGCGAGGCTACGCGCTACGACGACGAAACGCAACGGCTCGTCCGCCTTTTCGCCGAGCTGACCGCGCTTTTACAAAAACGGCGCGAGAAAAAAGGAAGCGTTACGCTGGATATTAAAGAGGCGAAAATTCTTTTCGACAAAGAAACAAACGAAATTACCATTCCCGATTATATCCGCCCGTTTTCCTATCAAATCATCGAGGCGTTTATGGTGCTCGCCAACGAAACGGTAGCCGAATATATGCACGCCCTTGACGCTCCTTTTATTTACCGTATCCACGAAAAACCGACGGAAGAAAAAGCGCAAGCTTTCCGCGCGTTTGCGCAATCGTTAGGGCTTACCGCTCGCTTTAACGCGGAGGAAGTACGACCCTACGACTATCAAAACGTACTAAAATCGGGCGAACATTTGCCCACCTTTTCCGTACTCAATCGCGTTATGCTCCGCTCTATGCAAAAAGCGCGCTATTCCTCTGAAAACGCAGGGCATTTCGGTTTGGCAAGCGATTGCTATTGCCATTTCACCTCGCCTATTCGTCGCTATCCCGACTTATGTATTCACCGCATCATCAAACAAATTTTACACGGCGGTTACGACGACGCGCGCCGTCGCTTTTCGGGTATCGTCGAACACATCGCAAATCAATCGTCAGACAGAGAGCGTCGCGCTAGCGATGCCGAACGGGACGTAGACGATTTGTATAAGACGATGTTTATGAGCGAACGAATCGGGAAGGTGTACGACGCCGTTATATCGGGCGTTACCTCGTACGGAATTTTCGCCGAACTGCCCAACACGATTGAAGGCTTTATCCCCGTCGAAACGCTATACGGCGAATATCGATTTGATGAAAAACTCTTTTGTTTAAAAGGCGGAACGGAAAGCTACACGCTCGGAGAAAGTTTACGGGTTGAAGTATTGGACGTAGATTTTTATCGCCGAAGAACGCAATTTAAATTGCTTGAAAAAATAGACCGTATCACGGAGAATGAATTATTATGAAAATTATCGCAACCAATAAATCCGCGTCGTTTGAATATTTTATCGAAGAGAAATACGAGGCGGGCATCGTTTTACAGGGCAACGAGATTAAATCGTTGCGCCTTGGCAACGTCAATATGAACGACAGCTTTTGTTTTTTGCGGGGCGGTGAAGTTTGCGTGAAGAATATGCATATCGCCTTTTACGAAAAATCGGACGGATTCGCCTCTAAAGATACCCGCAAGGACCGTAAGCTTTTATTGCATAAAAGCGAGATTGCCAAAATTGCAGGCAAAATCAACCGCCAAGGATATACGCTCGTACCGTTAAAGTTATACTTTAAAGACGCGCTGATTAAAATTGAAATCGCGCTTTGCAAAGGTAAACACACGTACGACAAAAAACAAGCGATTGCGGAACGCGACGTCAAGCGTAGCGTCGACCGCGACATTAAAAACGCAGGATTTTAAGCGTTCAACGCATACCTGCCCTTATCGTTTATCCCGTTTGGGCTTATAAAACCCCCTCCGCCTCGTTTCTACGAGGTGGTATTCTTTTTTAGGGACGAAGGAAACGAACGCAGGGCTTTGCGGAGAGGCAAACGCCAAATTCCCCGACACGTCCGCAAGCATACAATCCCCCTCCGCGCAAAAATATACGGGCACGCCGTAAGCGTACGCCGCCGCGCGGACAAGCACCCGTTCTATCTCCTCCGCTTTGATAAACGGGCATACGATAAAATCGCTACCGCAAAGCGCAAGCGTTTTGAAAACCTCGAAAAAATACAAATCTTCGGCAACGACCACGCCCATTCGCCCCAACTTCGTATCGTACACGCGCATAAACGCTCCGCTCCCCGTATCCTCGTCAATGGAATACGTTTTATCGGAAACGCCGATAAGTTTTCCCTGCTCCGCGATTACCGCCGACTTGCGTTTATGACCGTGCGCGTTCGTCACGCAACCGCAGACCACCACGCTTTTGCTTTTTTTCGATAAAAAGGCTACGTCCTCGAAATAATTTGTTTCGCCTTTCAATTCCCGTTCATAATTTACTTCCGTTGCGCCGTTAAAACCAAACAAAAAAATATCCGCCTTTTGTTCTTCTTTATACCCTTCCGAAAACGCCCGCACACTACCTTCGCTCACAAAACAAACGCGCATAGTATTTCCCTCCACCCTTTATTATACCCAACGCGCAAGAAGAAAGGTGACAATTTTTTTTTCAATCGCCGTATAATATAGTATAAACGGGCAATAATTATCGTAAAAGGAGAAGAAATATGTTTTGGTTAGGCGCAGGAATCGGAGTCCTCGTCGGCGCAAACCTCGGCGTCGTCTTTATGGCTTTGTTTAAAATCAACAAATAACGCTCAGGCAAATCAACCCGTCCTAAAGCACGAAAAACGATTGCCTCTTTACTACGAAATAAAATAATTCCGAACGCTATTCCCGTTCGGAATTATTTTATTTATCCATACTATTTATCTGCAATATTCGTCTACGATGGCTTGCATTTTATCCAACTTGCTTACCATATCGTTGGCTAAAACCAAATGACATTTTGCCCTTGCTAAATTTTGGTCGGGATAATGAATACGGAAATACTTGTCCCCGTTGAGATAATCGGTTAAAAAACGCGCGCCACATTCCGCCGTCATCGCAAGCGCGCCAAGCGCAAGCGTACTCGTTTCCGCCTCCGTCATTCGCCCGTTCAAGGCTTTGACAAATCCGCGGGTCAACGCTTGGTATTTATCAAAATCCAACGCAATCTTAGACAAATCTTTTTCGTCTTCCCCCGCAGTAGAGGCAGATATACGGATAGCGTCCCCGAAATCAAACGCCACCAATCCGGGCATTACCGTATCCAAATCAATCACCGATAAACGCTTTTTCGTTTCCGCGTCAAACAAAACGTTACTCGTTTTGGTATCGTTATGCGTCACGCGTAACGGCAAAAATTTCTCTTGATACAAACGGTAAGGCTTTGTCGCTAAGCTTTCCAATTTTTTATAACCTTCCAAAATATCCGTCACTTCGCGCAGGCGGTTCGCCTCGTCCTTTTTCACCGCCTCGTATAACGCCTCGTAGCGTTTTACCGTGTTATGGAAATGCGGAATAACGATATGTAAGTCTTGCACGGGGAAATCGGCTAAATGCGTTTGAAATTCCCCAAACGCCTTGCCCGCCTCTTCGATAACGGATAAATCTTCCGTTTTAAGAAAGGATACGGACCTTTCAATAAAATGACAACAACGCCAAAACGAACCGTCTTTTAGCGTAACGTAATAATTTCCGTCAACCGTTTGTAAATATTGCAGTACCCTACGCCCTACTTCTTGCCCGCTCGTTTGCATTTTTTTGCGGATAAACTCCGTAACGGAAACGATGTTTTGCATCATCTCGACGGGATTTTTAAATACGTACGTATTTATCTTTTGCACGATATATCTTTTCCCGCTTTGAAACCGTACTTCATAAGTAACGTTGATATGTCCGCTGTTGATACGCTCCCAAGCCAAAAATTCGTCTTTAATTTGAAAAAGAGCGCAAACCTCCTTTAAGATTTGCGTTTCGTCCACCGTTAGACCCGACATATTGCTCCCCCTTGACTTATATTCAACCAACGTCTTACTGCTAACTAAATCATTATACCACTTTCTTTTTTGCTCGTCAATCCTTTTTGTCAAAAAAAATATTTTTTGCATAATACGTATTCGTTTTTTTCATACTTTTAGTATGCAAAAACTTCTTTTTCATTCTTTCCTTTTTACGCTTTGCGCGTCCTTATGTCTTTCCGCGTGCCAACAAACGCACGCCTATTCCTCTGAAACGAGCGAACTTTCCCAAGAACTTATCGTAGAACCCACGCAACCGAGCGACCCGACGCTTTGGGACGTTTCGTCGACGGATATATCCCAACTTGCGCCCGACAAAAAATACGTTGCTTTCTCTTTCGACGACGCGCCGGGCAAGACGTTGGAAAATATACTTGCCGTATTTGCAGACTTCAACGAAAACAATCCTGACTGCGTTGCAACCGCCACTCTCTTTTGCAACGGTAGACTTATTAACGCTACTTCTTCGCACGTACTTTCGATGGCTACGCTTTTAGGTTGGGAATTGGGCAATCACACCTATTCGCATTGTGATTTGGCGTTACTGCCCGACGAGCGTTTACCCGAAGAAATTACCACCGTAGACGAACAGCTTTGCGCCGTAGACGGGAAAGAAAAACATTTATTCCGAGCGCCGTACGGACGAATTACCCAAGAAGCGAAAGACTTCGTCGGCGTACCCGTTCTTAATTGGACGATTGACACTTTGGACTGGACGGGGATTCCCGCGGAAGAAATTTACAACGAGGTAATGAGCAAAGTGTACCAAGGCGCAATCGTGCTATTCCACGACGGATACGCGCAAACCGTGCGCGCGCTCAAACGCTTATTGCCCGACCTTAAAAAGAGCGGTTACCAAATCGTCGGTATTTCGCAAATGGCGAAAGCGCACGGTTGTCAATTAAAAAACGGCACCGAATATATCCGATGCCGTCCGCAAAACTAATTTTTAGGGTATTTCTTACTCGTATACCGAACGCTTTAACACGCCGACGTACGGTAAATTTCTATACTCTTCCGCGTAATCCAAGCCGTAACCCACTACGAACTCGTCTTCAATGGTAAAGCAGGTGTATTCGGGTTCCATCGGCACTTCCCTGCGTTCGGGTTTATCAAGGAGCGTGACGATATTAACGCTGTTCGGCAACCGCGCGTTGAGCAATTTTTTCAATTTATAAAGGGTATTCCCCGAATCGATAATATCTTCGACAATCAACACGTCGCGACCTTGAATATCCGTCGATAAATCCTTTTTTACCGTCAGTTCGCCCGTCGATTTCGTGCCGTTCCCGTAAGAAGAAACAGCCATAAAATCAATCGTAAGCGGTGTTTTCATCTGCCGAATTAAATCGGAAAAGAAGACGACGCTCCCCTTTAATATACACACGACGACGGGTTTTCTTCCCTGATACAGTTTATCCAACTGCTTTGCTACCGCCTTTATTCTTTTGGCGATTTGTTTTGCCGTCAACATAACGTATTCGACGTCTTGGTGGATTTCTTCCATTGTAAAAAATTCTCCTTTATCGTTTTTCTATCGTAAGATACGCTACGCGTTTGGTGTCGGAAGTAACTTTGACTTCTTCCGCAATCTCCACACCGCACACGGCGTATACTTTCCCGCCGTCCTTTTCCGCAATTAGCGGTAGCCATTCCCGTTCTGAAACGGGGATTTTTTTCTCGTTAAAATATTTCTTCAAACTTTTCGTCGTTCCGCCGAAGGTCTTTATCTCGTCCCCTTCTTCACGGAAACGAAAGGTCGCGCTTTTAGGCAATTTATCTAAATCCAACTTCAAAACTTTCCAATCGCCCGCGCGCTCTTTGGGTAAGGCAAGCTCTACTTTCACCAAATACCTGCCCCCGTCAAACCCCTTTTCGTTAAAAGGCATAGCAAGGGGCTTTTTCTTTTGCGTAAATTCTTTTTCTTTTTTTAAGAAAAACGCAATACCGTGCAAGGTTTTTTCCGCCAAAAGGTTTTTCGGCAAACAAAGATACGCCCCCCGTTCGGCTTTTTGCAAAACGAACGCGTCCTCCAAATGTCGCGCCGTGTAATCCTTTTCTATCCCTAAAGCTTTTATCGCCGTCAGGCAAGCGCGACGGAACAAAGGTTTACAATCGGAAAACGCCACGACGAACCGACCGTCCCCCTCCTTTTTTAAAAGCTTTTGACTTTCGCCGTATAAATACTCGTCGTCCTCGCCTGCAAGCAACGCAAACCGCGCCAAATTTTCTATCGCGCCCGGCACGGCGTTTTCCAACGCAGGCAATACCTCTAAACGCAGTTTATTCCGCGTTGCGTCACGTTCAAAATTCGTTTTATCCACGCAATAGGCTAATCCGCGTTCTTTTGCGTAGTCGATAATTTCCGACTTCTTCCAAGAAAGCAAGGGGCGAAGAAAGCGTCCGCTTTCCTCTTTCATTCCGCGCGCCCCCGTCAACGACGTTCCGCGCGCAAGGCGAAAAAGCACCGTCTCCGCTTCGTCGTTTTGATGATGCGCCAACGCAATATAATCCGTCTTATCCGTCGTTATCAATTCCCTAAATTTTTCATAGCGGAAATTACGCGCCACCGTTTCCAAACTTTCTTTGTCCGTTTTAGCTTTTTCAAGACAGTTTTCGCGGAACACGAACAACGGTACGCCCCAACGCGCGCAAAGCTCTTGCGTGAAACGCATATCGTCCACGCTTTCCGCTCCGCGTATACCGTGTTCCATATGCGTCGCGCACACCAAGTAACCGTACTTCTCCGCCCGTTCCTGCAAATAATGCAACAACACGACGGAATCCACGCCACCGCTTACCGCCACGCATATCCGTTTCCCGTAAAACCCGTCTAATTTCATCATACTTTCAGTATAACACTTTCCCCGCTTTTTTGCAAGGATTTAACGAAGAATATTCTAATTATTTCCAAAACGATAAATCCGCTCCCTCTATTTGGGAGCGGATTTACCCTTTTAATCCCCGTAATACGCTTTACGGTATAATTCCTTGATTTCCGTTACGAGCGGATACCGAGGATTTGCGCCCGTGCATTGGTCGTCGAAGGCGTCGTGGCTCATTTTATCCAAACTCGCCAAAAATTCCTCTTCCGTGCCCTTATCCCCAATCGCCTCCCGAATGGTTTTAGGGAGCTGTAATTTTTCCCGTATTTCGTCAATTTTTTTCAACAAACTTTCAAACAACGCCTCGTCCGTATCGCCCGCTAAACGCAACCGCCTCGCCACCTTTGCATACCGTCTAAGACAATCGGGATAGGCGTATTGCGGAAAAGTGCCCATCTTTTGGGGCGTCTTTTCGGCGTTGAACTGCATTACGGGTAGGAGCAACAAGGAATTTGCAAGCCCGTGCGGTAAATGCCAATACGCGCCGAGTTTATGCGCCATAGAATGGCACAACCCTAAAAACGCGTTCGCAAAAGCAAGTCCTGCCATCGTGGAGGCGTTGGCGACCTTTTCTCTCGCCTCCAAATCCGCTCCGCCCTTCTCGAATGCGCGGGGCAGGTATTCGACGAGTAAGCTTATCGCCTCGTAAGCAAGCGCGTCGGTGTAGTCGGAGGCAACCATAGACGCCACCGCCTCTATCGCGTGGGAAAGCGCGTCAAACCCTGCGTTTGCCGTCAACGATTTGGGAATATCCAACATCAATTCCACGTCGCAAATTGCTATATTGGGCAACAATTCGTAATCGGCAAGCGGATATTTCGCGCCCGTTTTTTCGTCGGTAATTACCGCAAAAGGCGTTACCTCGCTCCCCGTCCCAGCCGTCGTAGGAATTGCGACGAACAACGCTTTCTTGCCCATTTTCGGGAAACCGTACACCCGTTTTCGAATATCCATAAACCGAAGCGACAATTCCTCAAATCGCACGTCTGGATACTCGTACAATACCCACATAATTTTTCCTGCGTCCAACGGCGACCCTCCGCCGAGCGCGATAATCACGTCGGGCGAAAATTCCGTCATTCGTTTCGCGCCCGCTTTCGCGCACGCAAGCGTGGGGTCGGGCGTCACCTCGAAAAATTCGGTATGCGTTATTCCCAGCTCGTCCAAACTTTGCGTGACCTTTTCGCATACGCCGTGGTCGTATAAAAACTTATCCGTTACGATAAACGCGCGCTTTTTTCGGTAAAGAGAATCCCCAAGTTCGGCAAGCGCCGTTTTCAAACAACCGCGCTTGAAATACAACTTTTCAGGCGAACGCAACCATAACATATTCTCCCTGCGTTCCGCCACCGTTTTGATATTGATAAGTTCTTTAATCCCCACGTTTTCGCTGACGCTGTTTCCGCCCCAAGACCCACAGCCCAAGGTAAGCGACGGATTTAAACGGAAGTTATACAAATCCCCGATTCCGCCCTGCGAAGAGGGCGTATTTACCAAAATACGGCAGGTTTTCATGCGCGCGCAAAATTCTTCTAATCGTTCCTTTTGTTTGCGCTCGTCGAGGAAAATAGAGGCGGTATGTCCTAATCCACCGCCTTTCACGAGCGCGTCCGCTTTTTCAAGCGCGTCGGAGAAGTTTTCCGCTTTATACATAGCCAACACGGGCGAAAGTTTTTCTTTCGCAAACGGCTCGTCTTCGGCGGTTGACTGTACCTCTCCTATCAGGACTTTGCAATTTTCTTCCACCTGCAAACCGCAAAGCTTTGCGATATCCCGCGCCGACTGTCCGACGATATTCGGATTTAATTTCCCCTCGCCGAACATAAGCGTACGCATTTTTTGCAACTCGTCCGATTTCAAAAAATACGCGCCCTGCGCAATAAACTCTTCCTTTACCTGTCGGTATATCTCTTTCGCCACCACAACCGCTTGTTCGGACGCGCAAATCATACCGTTATCAAACGTTTTGGAATGTAAAACGGAAGATACGGCAAGTCGAATATCCGCGCTTTCGTCTATGAGCGCAGGCGTATTGCCCGCGCCTACGCCGATGGCAGGTTTTCCCGACGAATACGCCGCGCGTACCATCTGCGGTCCTCCCGTCGCCAAAATAATATCCGCCTCTTGCATCAACTTTGCCGAACTTTCTACGCTCGGATTTTCTATCCAAGCGATAATATCTTCAGGCGCGCCAGCCTCAACCGCCGCCCGCAATACGGTTTTCGCCGCTTCTATCGTGCATTTTTTTGCGCGCGGATGGGGCGATAAAATCAAACCGTTCCGCGTTTTTAAACAAATCAAACACTTAAAAATCGCCGTAGAAGTGGGATTCGTCGTAGGAATCACCGCCGCCGCAACGCCAATCGGTTGCGCAATCCGCGTATATCCGTTCGCCTCGTCGCGCTCTATCACCCCACAGGTCTTTTCGTTCTTGTAGCGATTATAAATATATTCCGAGGCGTAATGATTTTTCAAAACCTTATCCTCGAATACCCCCATTCCCGTTTCTTCCACCGCCATTTGGGCAAGTTCCAAACGCATCGCGTTGGCGGTTATCGCCGCCGCCTTAAAAATTTCGTCTACCCGTTCTTGCGAATAGGTTGAAAAAATTTCCTGCGCCTTTTTGACCTTTGCCAATAACGATTCCAAAGAATCCCCTGTTAAAGTACTTTTCTGCATAAAATAAAACCTCCCCCGCGCCGTCAAAGCTATCGCGTGAAAGGCAATAAAAAAGACGGAACGCTATTCATTTCGTCCGTCCGTTTTGTATAATTTTCCGGCAAGAATGGCAAGCGACGCCGCCAAATCCTCGTTTTTTAGCACGATGTCTTTTGGCACGCGCAAGGGCGCTGGCGCAAAATTCCAAACCGCCTTAACGCCTGCGTCCACCAACAGATTTAAAACGTCTTGCGCCGCGTGTTTGGGTACGGTAATAATGCCGATTTTGATTTTATGCTTTGCCACGAACGATTTCAGCGACGACAACGCTAAAATGCGTTTTCCTGCAACGCTCGTACCGATAAGCGCCTCGTTCACGTCAAACGCCGCGACGATTTTCAAACCGTTCCCCTTAAAACCTTCATAGCCGAGAAAGGCTCTACCCAAACCGCCTGCCCCGACGACGATTGCCTCGGATAAATTGTCGTACCCTAAGAATTTTTCAATATCTACGATAAGTCGAGCGATGGAAAAGCCCAATCTCGGTCTACCCGACTCCGAAGATACGAACGCCAAATCTTTTCGTACCAATACGGACGATACGGAAATATTTTGCGCAATTACCGTAGAAGAAATGTATTTCGCGCCCTTGGAATTTTCTTCTTGTAAATAATGCAGGTACAACGGCATTCTCGCAAGCGTCGCTTTGGATATCTTGCGTTCCTCGCCCGATTTTCTATTTTTCATCTACCGCCTCCGTCAAAAGCGCATTCACAAAAGCTTGTTTTTGCGCGGAATATTCCCCGTACTCAGCAGGGAACGCGCTTCGTTCCACCCTACAATCGTACGCAATTTCACCGTTTTTTATATACACGACTCTATGCGCAAGCGCCCAAGCCTCTTCTATATCGTGCGTCACGAACACCACCGTCCGTTTTTTTGCTTGCCAAAGCTTGGCAAACACCTTCCACATCTTTATCTTTAACGGGGTATCTAACGAGGAAAACGGCTCGTCTAAAAGCAAAGTGTCCGCCTCCACGGCAAACGCTCTTGCCAAGGCTACCCGCTGTTTTTCTCCGCCCGAAAGCGTACCCGCCTTTTGCGTTTTTAACGGAAAAATCTCCGCATCTTTCAACGCGTCTTCTATGCGCTCCTCCGCGCAACCGACGTAGCGCAAATTCTCTTCTACCGTTAAATAGGGCAAAAGTCTTGATTCTTGAAAAACGAACGCGCATTTCTTCGGCGCGTTTTCTATTTGCCCCTCGTATGTTTCCAATCCCGCCAAAATACGGAGCAAAGTCGTTTTGCCCACCCCGGACGGACCTAACACGCAGGTAATTTCATCCTCGTCAAACGCAAAACCAAGCCCGTCGAATATCCGTTTTTTTCCGTACGCTTTGGAAATAATCCCTTTCAACGCACCCTCCTTTCGATTGCCTTCGCGCAAAGCACGCCCAGACATTCCAAGAAAAATCCAATCAAACACACCGCTATTACGAGCGCAAAAAGTTGCGGTAATTCGGTATATACGTACTGCGTTTCCAAAACGAGCGCGCCTAAGCTTTTCGCCGTATGCACGAGCACTTCCGCCGACACCACGAGTTTTACGGCAAACCCAAGCCCCGCTCCAATTTCTTTGACGATAAACGGCGCAACGGAAGGCAAATATAAGCGCGTTATCCGTTTTTTGAGCGGTACGCAATAAGCTTTGCTCATTTCCACAAGTCCGTTATCCACGCCCGAAAACGCGCCTAAAAACGCCGTATACAGCATAGGGAATAACGACAAGAACGCAACCAACACGGGCACAGCGCCGGCGTTCGTCCAATCCAAGAGCAAGAACACGATAGCGAATACGGGCAACACCCGAATCACCGCCACCACGGGCGCAAATATACGCGCAAAGGTAGGACGCAGGTACGCGGTGAACGCCAAAACGCCCGCCAAAAGGAAGGAGGCGAAAAACGCCGAAAGCACGCGCAAAAAGGTGCTACCCAACGCGCGCCAAAACGCGCCGTCTACCCAATACGCAAAAAAAGCTTTTACGGAATGAGAAAACGGGGGCACAATCAAATCGTTCCCCACAATCGCCCAAACGACGACCCAAAGACAAACGAGAAGGACAAGCGCCACCGCCGTTTGCCATACGTTTTTCCATACCGTTTTTTTCATATCCTTTTTATCAACCCAGCCAATAGAAGTTTTCGCTTGGCAATACCGTTTTTTCTTCTACCGTCTTTGCAATTTGTAAAAACGCCTCCGTTCTTGCCTTGCATACGCTCGACCATTCAAAACGAACGCCACTACGCGCAACTACTTCGCCGTTTAAAACGGACGCGTTCAAACTCGTCGTCGCGCTTTGGTCTTCAAAATGCGATTGCACCGCCGTCACGAGCGTTTCCCCGCTCGCCGTCGTAGCCCAAGTCGCGCTTTCCTCTACCTTTTCCAAAAATTCTTTCACCCAATCGGTTTTTCCCGCCAAAACGGATTTTTTCGCTACGAGAACCGCCTGCGTATACCCTTGTTCGCCGTATATCGTCTGTACGTCGCCCACCGTTTGAAATCCGCCTTTTTTTAACGC
Organism: Clostridiales bacterium; assembly: GCA_015069285.1. Classification (GTDB taxonomy): domain Bacteria; phylum Bacillota; class Clostridia; order Christensenellales; family Borkfalkiaceae; genus Scatosoma. The sequence goes on from SVIX01000007.1 coordinate 25,553, forward strand.
CGTTACGGCAGGTTCTGCCATTACGAAAAGGTTTACGCCCTGTTGTATCATCGCGTTCAACGCCTGCGCAGGCGCCGTGCCTTCGGGGATAACGATAGGTTTTAAATTGATTTTATCGGACACGTGAATCGCATTTTCCGCCGATAAATCGTTATACGGTAAACCGTTTTTCGCAAGCGCGCTCTTAAATATCATCCCCGGCGTGGAGGCAAGTTGTAATACGCCCACCTTTTGACCGATAAGCGAGGATAAATTCTCCGCCGTGTACGAACTTTCCGTATCCTTGGAAATCATATACAAATTACCGTGCGTAACCGCACCTACCATTTGATATTGCTCCCCAGAACCCACCTTTGCCGTTGCCACCGTCAAAGGCAATACGCAAAAATCGGCGTTCTCGTCCGTGTTTTTATACGATACTTTTTTTGCAATATCCGAAGCGTTTACCACGAAATAGGACGCCCCGTCTTCGTCGTTATCCTCGTGCATTAACTTCGAAAACGCCAACGCGGGCGCGCCGTCGGGCATATACACGGTAATATCCGATTTATTCGCTTCCTCTTTTTTACAACCAACCGCCAACGCGCATACGCTCGCAATCGCTAAAAAAATTGATAAAATTCGCTTTTTGTTTTTCATACTTCTCTTCCTGCTTATTTATTCTAAAATCGCCTCAACGCGATGTATCGGCAAACCTTTCTCTATCCATTTTGCCTCGTATTCCGTCACGATATTCCATTCAGGGTTGCCCTTTTCGTGTAAATCAAAGGTAACCTCTTTTAACGCAAATCCGCACGCTTTGTATTCTTCTAACGAAAACTCGAAAAATTCCCTATCGTCCGTCTTTTGTATAATCTTTCCGCCGTCTACGAGCAGTTTTTTGTAAACCTCCAAAAAATTCCGATGCGTCAACCGTTGCGTCGCGTACCCAAGCTTGGGAAGTGGCGTGGAAAAATTTAAATAAATGACGGACAAACTCTTTTCGGGAATATAACAGGGCAGACACTCCGCGCGGATATTGAGAAACTTCAAATTTTCAAGACCGCGTTTTGCCACCTCTTCCAACGGCGTTAAAATAACGTTACTCATCTTTTCCAACGCCAAAAAATTGACGGACGGGTATTTTTCCGCCATCGCAATAGCAAAACCGCCCTTTCCGCACCCGATTTCAAGCGCGACGGGGTTATTATTTTTAAACGCCTTTTGAAAATCAATCAACGCGCGAAAATTTTCCGCCGCCTCTTTCATATTCAAAATCCCGTTCGTACCCTGCGCCAATAAATAGAGCGAAACCGCCTCCATTCTCGCCTCAAAATTCCGCTTTTTTCGCATTCTCATCGACATAACTTCTTACCGTTCCCTTATTTTCTGCCCGTGCTCCCAAATCCGCCTTCGCCACGAACGGTAGCGGAAAGCTCGTTCGTTTCAAAATATTCCGCCTTTAAAAAGGGCGTAACGACGAGTTGCGCAATCCGTTCCTTGGGCGCGATTTTTTGCTCAATCGCCGAATGGTTATGAAGCGCGACCATGACTTCTCCCCGATAATCCGCATCCACGACCCCTACTTTATTGGCAGGCGCAAGACCGCGCTTGGACGCCAAACCGCTCCGCGCGTAAATCAACCCTGCGTACCCCTCGGGAATCTCCATCGCAAGCCCCGTGCGGATAAGCTTAGTTTCGTTGGGCGCAAAGGTAATTTCGCTATCGCAAAGCGCGTACAAATCCGCCCCAGCGGAAAATTCCGACCCGTAAGTAGGCAACACGGCGTTTTCGTCTAACTTTTTCACAGCAATTTTCGGCATAATTTTCACCTCGTAAAAACAAATCGTTATTTTTTTATCTATTATACTATAACCCGCGCAAAAAAGCAAGCGAATGAAAAAACCTCCGCGAAAAAATTTTTCCGCAGAGGTTTTTCGTGGACTTATAAACCCGTCGTTATTTTTAATCCTTTCTTCCTATTAAATAATCAATATCCTCCCCAAAAAAATCAGCTATCTTGCAAAGATTGCTTAACGAGATTTCTCTTTGACGCATTGGGAATATATAAGTTTTTATACCTATACGCCGTACAAACAGTATGGCGGTGACGCATATACGGGCATACAAAACGCAATAGCAGACGTATCCAATCAAATGGGCGATATGGCTCGAGGTATAGCAACCTACATAGAATACTTATATACTTGTTTTGGTTACGTTTTAATGATTATCGGATTGCTCGTCGTATTGTTTGGAGTGAATAAATTGCTTCATCTTCGAGTTACCGTTGCACAACAACCCATCGCACAACAACCCGTCAATCAAATCCCCCCTTCAAATGAGTAAAGCTTCAAATCAGCATCAAAAAATCTCCCGTTTCTTGGTTGATTTTTTACGCATATCCCTTTTCTTTCGCGCCTATACTATATAGTGGAGGGAAACGGTTATGAAGAAAATACTTTTTACGGGCGGTGGGAGCGCAGGACACGTCGTTCCCAATCTTGCGCTTATTGAAGAAGTTTTATCCGAGGATTTTGCCGAGGCGTGTTATATGGGCACGAACGGTATTGAAAAATCGCTGATTGCCGAATGGAAAATCCCCTTTTACGAAATTTCTTGTCCAAAGCTCATTCGTGGCGGTGGATTTTCCGCGTTGAAACGAAACCTCAAAATTCCGTCCGCCTTTTTAAGCGCGGTGAAACAGGCGAAAAAAGGAATAGAACTTTTCCAGCCCGACCTCGTCTTTTCCAAGGGCGGTTACGTAGCGTTGCCCGTCGTGTTCGCCGCAAAATCCTTAAAAATCCCCTGCTACGCGCATGAGAGCGATTTTTCGCCCGGGCTTGCCAATAAGCTTTCCGCGCGGTTTTGTAAAAAGGTGTTTACCTCTTTCCCCGAAACGGCGAGAAGGCTAAAACGGGGCGAATACAGCGGTGCGCCCATTCGCCGAGCCATTCTTTCCGCCACCAAAGCGGAGGCGCGCAAAAAATGGAATATAGGCTTTCACGAACGGGTATTACTCGTATTCGGGGGCGGTAGCGGTAGCGTCGCTATCAATAACGCCGTCCGCGCGCAAATCCAAGCGCTTACGAAAAACTGCGTCGTGCTACACGTTTGCGGTAAAGGCAATACCGTTCAAAGCAATATCAAAAACTACCGTCAGTTTGAATACATCAGCGAAATGCACGAGGCGTACGCGTGCGCGGACGTCGTGGTATCGCGCGCGGGCGCGGGAACGGTGTTCGAACTGCTTGCGTTAAAAAAGCCCGCGATATTTGTACCTTTAGAAGGACAAACGCGGGGCGACCAAGCGGAAAACGCCGAATACTTCCGCGCGAAAGGGTTATGTCGCGTAATTTCGCAATCTCGGCTTTCCAAGCTCTCGGACGAGGTGGAAAAAACCTTTGAGGACGATATTTTAAAACAACGGTTAGCAGAAAATCGGTTCACACCTGCCAATCCGTTGATTTTACAAGAATTAAAAAAGGCGTTATCCTTATGAACCGTTTCAGCGAATACGCTCTGCCAAGCTATCAACAAAGTGGCAAGCGAAGAAAACGCACCAAACGCCAACGCCGTAGAAAATGGGCGTGTATTTTCGTTGTGATAACGCTCGTCGCTACGGTAGCGTTCGTCTTTTTTCAGCGCAACGCTACGCGCGTGCTTATCTCTATTAGCGAGGCAACGATGCGCGCGAGCACTACCGTTGCCGTCAACGACGCCGTGTATTATACGCTGTCCGACGAAATGCGTTACGAAGACTTGGTAACGATAACGCGCGACGAGCAAGGCGCAATCGTCGCCGTGGCGGCGAACCCCTTAAAAATCAATAAAATCGCGCGCGACACCGCGTCTATCTCGCAATCCAACTTAAAAAATTTAAGTCTGAACGGAATCCCCGTCCCTTTGGGTGCGTTGACGGGTATCGAGGCTTTGGCGGGGTTAGGTCCAAGTATTCATTTCCGTATCATTCCCGTCAGTAGCGTTTCTTGCGATTTTTCGTCCACTTTCGAAAGCGTAGGTATCAACCAAACCAAACATTCTATCTACTTAAACGTCGTTGCGGATATCAGTATCGTTATGCCTTCGCGCACCGAAAATTTTGCGGTCGTTACGGAAATTTTAGTCGGGGAATCGATTATCGTCGGCAATATCCCCGACGCCTATTTACAATCGGATATTTTCGGCGAAAAACCCAATCTATCCGCTTGAAAGTTTTTTTGTTTGATACAGTTGCATTTTTTGGAAAAAACCGCTATAATGATTACGAGAGGTATTTTATGAACGCACAACCCTATAAATTGATTATTGATACAGACCCCGGCGTAGACGACGCCGTATGTCTTATTTACGCGCTCACGGACGAACGCGCGCAAACGCTACTTCTAACGACCGTCGTCGGCAATATTCCTATCGATACCGCAACGCGCAACACTTTACACGTTTTGGATATTTTGGGAAAGGATATCCCCGTTGCCCAAGGCTACGCGACGGCTTTACACCGTATTAGCGAAACGGCGGAATTTATCCACCAAAAAGAGGGCTTGGGCGGTTATATCCCTCCCAAAACCACGACGCGGAAAATCATCAAAACGGACGCCGTCGAGGCGATGTACGACCTATTAAAAAAGGGCGACGGCGATATTATTCCCGTCGTATTAGGTCCGCAAACGAATATCGGCGCACTCCTCAAAAAACACCCTGATATTATCCCTAAAATCCCCAAAATCGCGTTTATGGGCGGTTCGCCGTTCGGTATGGAAGGCTATCCCGACCACATTTCCTTTAATATTTCTTGCGACCCCGAAGCCTTCCAAATCGTTTTGGACAGCAAAATCCCCTTACTTATGCTCCCCTCGGACGTAGGCAGGCGCAAAGCGCATTTAGATGAGGAATACGTCAACGTCTTAAAAGAGGTCAACGACGTGGGAAAATTGATGTATTATATGTACGGTCGGTATTGGGAACCGGGGTATCCCGACAAGCGCGTGGCAACCAACGACGTTTGCGCGTTTTTCGCGCTCGTATACCCCGAACTTTTCACCACGAAAAAATGTGAGATTACCGTCAACGTGGACGACGCTCCGGGCAAAACGATTGTAGAATTTTGCGAGGACGGACACGTCGACCTCGTCACCGAAGTAGACCGAGCGGGGTTTATTCGATTGCTCAACGATAATTTAAAAAAGCTTGACCATATTAAAATCAAATTTTAACCGAAAAACGTATACGGGGCAGTTTTTTCGACTTGCCCCGTATATTTAGAATAAAAAAAACAAAAAACCGTATCAACCCAACGATACGGTTTTTAGTTTGTGTTTGCTCTACAGGGAGAACTGTAAAGCGAGTCGTGGTTTTTACAGCACCACTACGTTAATCGCGCGAAGTTTTACCGGATTTTTAGGGTCGGTTTCAATTTCAAACGAAACTTTTTGCCCTTCTTTCAACCGTTTGTAGCCCTCCATCACGATTGCGGAGAAATGTACGAATACGTCGTCGCCACCTTCGTCGTTAGCGATAAAGCCGTAACCCTTTTCCGCATTGAACCATTTCACAGTACCTTGGCTCATCTTTGGTACCTCCAGTATAAGATTTTTGTAACATGAGAAAAAACTTTGTTTTTCAAAACTGCACAAAAAACACCTCGTTCCACCCCGATACATTTATTATTATAGCATAATTTTTTTACGATTGCAATCCTTATAACGTGGATTTTTGCTTATTTTTGTTGTTTTTTTATTATTTTTGCATACTTTTTACCATTTTTTGGGTTAAACGATAGACTTTTTCGTTCGGTTTGTGTTATACTTAAACAAAACGGCATATACTAAAAAAAGGAAAACGGTTATGAATTTTTGGGACGTATTAAAAATTATACTTTACGGAATCATTGAAGGCGTTACGGAATGGTTGCCCGTATCTAGTACGGGACACTTAATTTTATTCGACAAATTTTTGCCCTTGCCTTTTTCTTCGGCGTTTATGGATATGTTTGAATACGTCATTCAACTTTTTGCTATTTTCGCCGTCGTCTTGTATTTTTGGAAACGGCTTTTTCCCGTGGAAAAATATACGCTACCCGAAAACGGAAAAAATAAATTACGCCTGAAAAAAGAGGTTCTTGCGCTTTGGGCAAAGGTACTCGTAGCCTGTATTCCTGCCCTCGTCGCCTTTTTCGTGGATACGCTCTTTTTGAAAAACCTCGACGACGTCACCCAATCGCTAATGATTGCCTGCGCGTTAATCGTTTACGGCGTAGCCTTCCTCTTTATTGAAAACGCCAACGCAAAAAAACAAGCGCGCGTCCACGAAACAAGCGGTTTGACCTTAAAAACGGCGTTTTTTATAGGTTGTTTTCAAGTCCTCGCCGTAATCCCCGGTACTTCCCGTTCGGGTATTACTATTATCGGCGCGCTACTCCTTGGCGTATCCCGTACGGTATCGGCGGAATTCACCTTCTTCCTTGCCGTCCCGACGATGGTAGGCGCAAGCGGTTATAAGATTTTAGACTTCTTTTTATCGGGCAATACCCTTGTGGGCACGGAAATTATCGCCCTTTTCATCGGTTGCGCCGTAGCTTTTGCCGTATCTATGTTCGCCGTAAAATTTTTAATGAATTTCGTCAAAAAACACGACTTCAAAATTTTCGGTTGGTATCGAATCGCCCTTGGCGTTATCGTACTTGGCGCGCTCGTTTTGCCAGCTCTTCTTGCTTAATTTTGATAAAGTTAATGAACCACCCCAAAGCCAAAAAAGCTTTGGGGTGGTTCTATTTTCCCGTAACGGGTAATCGTTTTTCGTACTTTTCACCCTTTTTTAAAAAGGTTTTTCACCATAAAGCGCTTGCATATTATCTGCATAACGCTTCATTTTTTCGCATTGTTTTAATTCCAAGGACTCGCCGAGTTTTTCAATTTCTTTTTTCTGTTCTTTGGAAAGTTTCGTCGGAATTTCCACGATAACGCGCAATATCAAATTCCCCGTACCGTTCCTTGCCGACTTAATGCCCTTTCCTCTAATCGTGAACACTTGACCGCTTTGCGTGCCTTCGGGTACGGTAAACTCAAAGGTATCGTCAATCGTCGGAACTTTTACCACACCGCCAAGCGTCGCTATCGTATACGAAACGGGCAAATCTAACTTCAAATCAAACCTGTCGCGTACGAAGATTTTATGCGGTTCAACGCGGAACACGACAATCAAATCACCGGGCGTTCCGCCGTTTTGCGACGCTTGCCCGAACCCGCGTTTTCTCATATAGCTGTTGGTGTCCACACCCGCAGGAATATCCAACGTCACCGTCGTTTCTTTGCGTTGATAACCCTTGCCCTTACAATCGTTACAACGTTCCTTTATCGTTCTACCGTTGCCCCCGCAATCGGGACAAACGCTTTGCCGAATCGTCCGACCAAACATCGTATTTTGCACTTGTTGTACGACGCCTTTTCCTTGACAACGGGAACAAGTAGTATATTCCGTCCCGTTCTTTGCGCCCGTACCGCGACAAGCCTCACACGGCTCGTTACGCATATACGAAAAGCTTTTTTTACAGCCTTTCGCCGCGTCCATAAAGGATAAACTCATTTCCTTTTGAATGTCTTCTCCGACCTCCGACTGCGCCGACTTTGCCCCGCCGAATCCACCGCCGAAAAAGCTACTGAAAATATCTTCGAATCCGCCGAAACCTTGCCCACCGCCGAATCCGCCGAAACCGCCCATACCGGGGTGTTCCAACTCGTAATCGTACGCGGCGCGTTTTTGTTCGTCGGAAAGCGTTTCGTTCGCCTCGTTAATTTCCTTAAACTTCTCCGCGGCCTCTGCATTCCCTTGATTCCTGTCGGGATGATATTTCATCGCAAGTTTTCTGTACGCCGATTTAATTTGCTCAGGCGTCGCTTTTTTATCCACGCCGAGAATTTCGTAATAATTCTTCTTATCCGCCATAGTATCTTCCTTTATTAGTGTAAATCGGGCTTGGCGCACCAAACCCGTATTACACGTTTCGTTTTTATCGCTTATTGATGAAATTCAGTATCGTCACCGCCCGTCGCGCCAGCGTCGGGGTTTTGCGCGCCTGCGCCTGCTTGATAGAGTTTCGCAACTACCGGTTGTACGTCTTGCATCAATTTATCGTACGCCGACTTGATACGCTCGTCATCGTCCGATTCCAATTCCTTCTTCGCCTCGTCAATCGCCGTTTGCAACGTCGCTTTGTCGCTTTCGTCTAATTTATCACCCGCGTCTTTCATCGTTTGTTCTACGGAGAAAATCATACCGTCAAGCTTATGCTTGTTGTCTACTTTTTCTTTGCGTTTCTTGTCTTCTTCCGCAAATTGTTCCGCTTCTTTTACAGCTTTTTCAATCTCTTCTTCAGACAAATTCGTGGACGAGGTAATCGTAATATCCGTCGATTTGCCCGTACCTTTATCTTGCGCCGTTACGTGTACGATACCGTTCGCGTCAATATCGAAAGTAACTTCAATTTGCGGTATACCGCGAGGAGCAGGAGCAATTCCCGTCAACATAAAGTTGCCAAGCGTCTTATTGTCTTTGCAGAACTCGCGTTCGCCTTGCAACACGTGAATGTCAACGCTCGTTTGGTTATCCGCCGCCGTCGAGAATACTTGACTCTTCTTTACGGGAATGGTCGTGTTTCTATCGATAATTCTCGTGAATACGCCACCGAGCGTTTCAATACCGAGCGAAAGCGGAGTAACGTCCAAAAGCAATACGTCTTTTACTTCACCCGTCAAAACACCGCCTTGCACCGCCGCGCCGATTGCTACGCATTCGTCGGGGTTGATGCCCTTGAACGGTTCTTTGCCCGTAACTTCCTTTACCTTCGCTACAACGGCAGGCATACGCGTCGAACCGCCGACGAGAATAACTTTATCAATGTCGCTGTACGAAAGTCCCGCGTCGCGCATAGCCGATTTCATAGGCGCAACCGTTCTATCCAATAAGTCCGCCGTCATCGTTTCGAATTTTTGTTTGGTGAGCGTAATATCAAGGTGTTGAGGACCGTCCGCGCTCATAGAAATGAAGGGTAAGTTCACGTTGGTAGAGTTCATACCGGAAAGCTCGATTTTCGCCTTTTCCGCAGCCTCTTTCAATCTTTGCATCGCCATCTTATCTTTAGAAAGGTCGATGCCTTTATCCTTCTTAAATTCATCAACGAGGTATTGCATAATCTTGTTATCCCAATCGTCACCGCCAAGCTTGGTGTCGCCGTTGGTCGCAAGCACTTCAAATACGCCGTCGGAAATTTCCAAAATGGAAACGTCGAACGTACCACCGCCAAGGTCGTAAATCATTACTTTACCGCCCTTGTCTTTATCCAAACCGTACGCAAGCGCCGCCGCCGTCGGTTCGTTGATGATACGAAGTACGTTCAAGCCCGCAATTTTACCTGCGTCTTTGGTCGCTTGACGTTGCGAGTCGGAAAAGTACGCGGGGCAGGTAATAACCGCCTCCGTTACCTTTTGTCCTAAATACGCTTCCGCGTCCGCCTTCAATTTCGCAAGCGTCATTGCGGAAATTTCTTGAGGGGAATAATCTTTATCGTCAATGTTTACTTTATAATCAGACCCCATATGTCTTTTAATGGAAATAACCGTCTTATCGGGATTCGCTACGGCTTGACGTTTTGCCGCTTGCCCTACCACACGCGAACCGTCTTTTTGGAAAGAAACGACGGACGGGGTCGTTCTCGCGCCCTCTGCGTTTGCAATAACGACGGGTTCACCGCCTTCCATAACTGCTACGCACGAATTCGTTGTACCAAGGTCAATACCAATTACTTTACCTGCCATAATCTTGTTCTCCTTATGCTTACCGTGACGTCTTCGCCACGCAAATTTTCTTTACAGTTTATATGTAACCGCTTATACGCGCTCTTAAACAGAAAATTAAAAAATTTTTTTTCAACGGATTTTTAATACGCGAATATGCTTTCCGCAGAGATTGCCACGCAACCTGCGCTTGCTCGCAATGAGGTTTTTTTCTGTCATTACGAGGAGTAAGCGACGAAGTAATCTCACGGAAGAAAGGGCGTTACCCCGTCTCTCTGTCACTCTGGAGCGAAGGGCGATAGCCCGTAGCGATAGAGTCTAAGAGATTCTATCGGTCACTTCGTTCCC
>SVIX01000008.1 GCA_015069285.1 Clostridiales bacterium
TAAGACGTTCATGCTTACGGTAACGGGCGACCACGCTTGGAAACTTAGCCAAACGATTCCTTCGGACTGCGTAACGGACGGTAAACTCATCTACGTATGTGAAAACGACGAAACGCATACCAAGACGATAGTGAACCCCTTTGATTTGAAGAAAGGTCATAACCTTGTACTTTCCGAAAAGGATAGCGATATTGCAAATGGTAAGCTTGTATTTAATTGTGCAAATTGCGACCATAGCGAAAGGATTGACGCGATTAAGTTCGAGGTAAAAGTAACGCCTGCTACCTGTACGACTACGGGTGAAAGATACGTAGAATATACGTACGTTGATAAGGCTGACAACAACACGGAAAAATCCGATAGAAAGACGTTGGAAATTCTTCCTAAAACTATGACGCATAAGTTCGGTGCACATAGCATTGTAGTAGACGGCACGAAAGCTTACACGATGAGCGAATTGAAGACAATCTTCGGTGATAACCTCGACGGTTACACGCCGATTGTGAACGCTCCTGCAACCTGCTTAGAAGAAGGTCACGGATTCTTCGACTGTACGGATTGTGGTGAAACGTTCATGCTTGACGTTGAGGGCGACTGCGACTTCACGGATTGGACGGTTATAGACGGGTATGAGCGTAGGACGTGTAAAGTATGTGGCAAAGTAGAGGTAGGCGACGTTTTTGTGGACGTAGGTACGGAGGGAAAAATAACCTACTTTGCAGTAGTGGACGGGGAGTTGAGGGCGTTTGATGATTTGAACGCACTCAAAAAAGATAACGGAAAATATCCCGACAAATACGTTTATAATACGGAAACGGAAATTAGTGACTTGAAGACGCAAGCAGGAAATTATCAATTTGTCGGTTGGTATCTTGATGCTGAATGTTCGGTAAAATTTGACGGAACAATAGACGAAAATCAACGAGGCGAGCTCGTATTATATGCGGCGATTCTTGACTTAAACAACTATAAATATTGGACGCCCAATTTTTAAACAAGAACATGGAAAAAGCTATCCGTACGGTATTTGCAAACGGCGAATACGAAAAAATTATTGAAAAATCGCGGTTTATCACCTATTGCGCGCACGTGGAAACGGAAGAGGAAGCAAAGGCGTTTATTGCGCAAATTCGCGGTAAGCATACGCTTGCCACGCACGTTTGTTATGCGTTTATCGCCGATAAGATAGGGAACTTGCAACGGTTTTCGGACGACGGTGAACCGCAAGGCACGGCAGGCGTTCCGATGCTCGAAGTGTTAAAGGCGAAAAAGCTGTTCGAAACGGCGGTTGCCGTCGTGCGGTATTTCGGGGGAGTAAAACTCGGCGCGGGCGGTTTGGTACGCGCCTATTCCTCTTGCGTGGCGGAATGTTTAGACGGCGCGGATATCCGCGTTTTAGAGGTTTGCGCCGAATATACGCTTTTCGTGGAGTATACGGGAGTGGATAGTTTGCAAAAATATTTATCCACGCATAGCTGTAGCTTGCTTTCTACCGAATACGGCGCGCAAGTAACTTTTAAAATTGCCGTAAAAAAGACGGAGGAAGAGGGTTTTGTCCGTGGTTTGGTGGATTATATGCAAGGCAGAGTGCAAGCGGAGCGGGGAGAAGAATATTACGCGCCGTTTGCGGAAAATTAAAAAAGGCTATTGACATTTTCGTTAGCATATATTATAATATAGATAAGAAAGGAGCAACGAATTGTATGGAATATTGTAATTTAAGGGGCATACAATCTTCGCGTGTGGTAATGGGTTGTATGCGGATTGCGGATAAATCGCTACAGCATACCGAGTCGCTTATCGTGGAGGCGGTTCGCGCAGGCGTAAACACCTTCGATTTGGCGGATATTTACGGGAACGGCGACTGTGAGAAAATTTTCGGCGTTGCGATGAAGGATTTAGGGCTTTCGCGCAAAGATTATATCGTACAGACCAAATGCGGAATTCGGCGTAGCGCCACGGGGAAATGGTATGATTTTTCGCGCGAACATATTATCAATTCGGTGGAGAACAGCTTGATTCGGCTGAACACCGAATATATCGATATCTTTTTATTGCACCGTCCCGACGCGTTAATGCAACCGGACGAGATAGCCGAGGCGTTCGAGCGGTTACGCGGTAGCGGTAAAGTTCGGGCGTTTGGCGTAAGCAATTTTTCGGCGATGCAAATTCGGGCGTTGGAGCAAAGCGGGTTTTTGCCCGTAGCAAATCAAATGCAATTTTCGCTCGGGCAAACGTTGCTCGTAGACGCGGGATTTAACGTGAACCGTAGCGTGGACGAGGCGACTTCGCGCGCGGGGGACGCTTTTGAATACTGCCGATTGAAAAAGATAGCGATGCAGGCGTGGTCGCCTTTGCAATACGGATGGTTGGAAGGCGTGTTCGTTGGGAACGAGAAGTTTGCTCCGCTTAACGCGTTATTGGACGAACTTGCGGAGAAATATAATATAACGCCGTCAGCGGTGGCGCTTGCGTGGATACTTAGAACGCCTGCGTTTGCGCAGGTTGTAACGGGAACTACGTCGCCTGAAAGAATGAAAGAGCTTTGTAAAGCGACGGATATAACCTTGACGCGCGAGGAGTGGTATGCGTTGTACCGCGCGACGGGAAAACAATTACCGTAAATAAATTATCAATAAAGGGGTGAAAAGAATTATGAAAATGATTACCGCAATCGTCAATAAAAAGGACTCGGGGGAAGTTTGCGATACGTTATCGGAGGAAAAAATTATCTTTACGAAAATTTCCACGATGGGCGGATTTTTAAAGGCGAAAAACGTTACGCTTTTGATTGGCGTGGAGGACGATAAAGCGGGGTTCGTTTTAGAACTTATCAAAAAACATTGCGCAAAACGAATGGAACCGATACCCGCGCCCGTCAATGCAGGCGTCCCTGCGTTCGGGTATTATAAAACGGAAGTGCCCGTAGGCGGGGCGACGGTGTTCGTAACGGAAGTCGAACGGTTCGAGAAATTTTAATGCCTTTACTTAAAGCCAAGAAGAGATAAAAGGGAAAAGCGTTGCGTTCGCTTTTTCCCAAAATTAAGCTTTGTATAAAGCGTATAACGCAATAGGACAAGTTTGTGGAAAATGTCTATTGTATTTTTTTAAAAAATATAGTAAAATAGTAATATCTAAAATTATGTAATCCATTTGGAGGAAAAAGATTATGTCAGGACTTTTGCTGAAAGGCATTAACAAGGTATACCCTTCCGGGGTGCAAGCGGTGTTCGATTTCTGTTTGGATATCAGAGATAAAGAATTCATCGTTCTCGTAGGACCTTCCGGTTGCGGTAAATCTACTACGCTTCGTATGATTGCAGGGCTTGAAGAAATTACTTCGGGCGAATTGTATATCGACGGAAGACTTGTGAACGACGTCGTTCCTAAGGATAGAGATATTGCGATGGTATTCCAAAACTACGCGTTGTATCCTCATATGACCGTATACGATAATATGGCGTTCGGTTTGAAACTTAGAAAAGTACCCAAGGAAATTATCGACCAAAAAGTAAAGGCGGCTGCGGAAATTCTCGGTATTACCGACTATTTGTCCCGTAAACCCAAGGCGCTTTCCGGCGGTCAACGTCAACGTGTTGCGCTCGGTCGTACGATCGTTCGTGAACCGAAAGTATTCTTGCTCGACGAACCTTTGTCGAACCTCGACGCAAAACTTCGTGCATCGATGAGAACGGAAATTTCTAAATTGCACGCGCGTCTTGCGACGACGTTCATCTACGTTACGCACGACCAAGTAGAGGCTATGACGATGGGTACGCGTATCGTCGTTATGAAAGACGGCTTTATGCAACAAGTAGATACCCCTCAAAACCTTTACGATTATCCCGTAAACCTCTTCGTTGCAGGCTTTATCGGTACGCCTCAAATGAACTTCTTTAGAGATTCCGTATTGACCTCCGACGCTGGTAAAATTTACGTAGAATTCGTCGGTGGCAATAAAATCCTTCTTCCCAAGAGCGTAGCTACGAGAATTAAGAATATCAACGAGTACCTTGATACGGGCAAGAAGATTACGCTCGGCGTTCGTCCTGAAGATATCCATCAAGACCAAATGTTTATTTCCAATTCGCCCGATACGATTGTAAACGCGCGTGTTGAAGTTATCGAAAAACTCGGTGCGGAAACGCAAATTTACTGCGAACTCGACCACGAAGGCAAAGAAAGCTCGGTTATCGACAACTCTACGCAAATGATTGCGAAGATTTCTAGCCGTGCAGTCGTTGCTTTGCACGATATTATCGAACTTGCATTCGACGCATATCATATTCATATGTTCGACGCAGAAACGGAAGCTACCATTCTTGAAAGAGATGAAAATTACGAAGTAATTGAAGAAAATGCAGAAGGTTCGGCATTCGTACCTCCTACACCTCAAGAAATGCGCGTGCTTATTGACGCGGCTCGTAGCGAAACGAAAGAAATGAAGGCGTTCAGAAGAAAAGAAGAACGTCGCGCAAGAGCAGCGGAAAGAGCAGCTGCAAAAGCAGCGTTGTCGGAAGAAACTGTTGAAGAAGTAGCGGAAGACGCTCCCGTTGAAGAAGTAGAAACGGAAGAAAAGAACGACAACGAATAATTATTCGAAATAGAAAAACTCCCGAACTTTAACCAAGTTCGGGAGTTTTTTTGCGCATTTTGTAATAAGGGTCAAGGGGATTATCCCCTTGCAGATTGCAAAGACGGAGTCTTTGCGCCTCGATGGCAATCGCCGCCGCAAGGCGGAACACTGCCCCAAAAAAGCAAGCGTAGCTTGCGCCAACCAAACGCGCAAGCGTTTATCCCTGTCATTGCGAGGAGCAAAAGCGACGAAGTAATCGTTGTTGCAAAGAGCTTGCCACGCTTTGCGCAAAGTGACGAAGAGCAAAGGTCAAGGGGATTATCCCCTTGCGCGGTTGTAAGGGCGCGTAGCCCTTACCCCTCAACGGGAGTTGCCGTCGTAAGACGGAACAAGCCTTTCAACCAAGCAACCGCAGGTTGCGCCTAATAACGCGCAAGCGTTTTCCTCAACAAAAAGTTTTGATAAGGACTTTAATTGGTAAAAAATAAATTTCGGGCGGAGAGGTGACTCCTCTCCGCCCGTTGTGCTTTAATCTTCTTTCGTATAAACCCAAGGCGTTGCTACGCCGTCAACGTAACGCCAATAATTCCCGTCGTACGCCGTGCCGTTGCTATTAAGCGCAGGCTCGCTTTCGCTGTAATAATACCGCGTTGCAATGCGTAACGGGTGGTTAGTATAATCAATCGAAATTTCTAACCATTCGTCCACCGTTCCTTTATAATATACACTCGTCAAGTTACTGCAATTATGGAACGCATGAGTACCGATAGAAGTTACGCTGTCGGGAATAACGATACTCGTCAAACTACTACAATCAGAGAACGCATAAGGATCGATATAAGTTACGCTGTCGGGAATAACGATACTCGTCAAGCTACTGCAATAATAGAACGCCTGAGTACCGATACTCGTGATAGAGTCGGGAATGGTGATACTCGTCAAGCTACTGCAACCAGAGAACGTATCTTTGCCGATATTCGTGACAGAGTCGGGAATGGTAATACTCGTCAAACTATTGCAAAGAGAGAACGCACCCGTTAAAGACCTCAATTGAACACAATAAAATAATTAAACTCCCGAATTTTTCGCCTTGCTGTTGTGTCGTTGTATCACAGTTAAAAGCAGAAGTCAACGGGAAAAAATATGACTTAAGCAATTTAATATACTTTCAAGAGTTAGGCTCGATTATGAGCTTAGCTCTTTTTTATTATCTAAAAATATATACCCGCTTTTGTCCTACGTTAAACTATAAGATTTTAAGGTTTATTCCCCTTCTATTACTCACGTAATATTTTTGTCCTTTTTCGTGGACTTCTGTTGCACTTTACTTAATGATGACAGATTAGGGCTTTTCTCAGTGATACTTAGCCCCTGCCGCAAGGCAAATAAAAAATTCAGGAGGTAATCCAAAATGAAAAAAGTAATTTACTCAGTAACAAAATTAGGCAAGGTTGAAAACACCAAGATAACAGGTGTTGGATACATCACAGATGAAGATTTGATAACAGCTGGTTATAGTCAAAGAACTAACAAGCCATATATCAGAATTTACGACTGTGTTAAAGATTGCAGACCTGTAAGTGGAACAGATGACGAATTTAGAGGATCTTACTACGAAATCGTTGAATACAAAGGTCGTGACATAGAAGTTAATTATATGATTTGGTTCAAATTAGCAAAATAAAAAATTAAAAGGAGATAAAACTATGAACAAATTTTACTTAAAAGAATTTCAATACTTTGATGGTGAAGCATTTATCACCTTCAATATCGTGAACTTAGACAGCGATAACAAGACAGTTAAGCTGGCTATATCTAATCGTGGCAGAATATCTGTTGTAGATTATGACCTACTCGAAGATGAAAACGGTTTCTACTTTGAATATGGTACAAAGCTCCGGTTAAGACCACACCTAAAACAACTATCACAAAACCGAAACCTGTGGAGAAACCTAAAAAGCAAGAACAACAATTCTCGCTCTTTGATATGATTTCTAAAACGGAAGAAAAGAAAGAACCACCGGTTGAAGAACCTTCCGTTGATGATGACGATGATGAACTTCCTTCTAAAGAAGAAATAGACGAGATTATGAAAGAACTCGCAGAAGAAGAACTTAAAAAAGTAGAACCTGTAAAACCTACACTCTCCCCTTTCTACGCTAAATATAAGGATTTACAGGACTCTTATCCTCAAGCAGCTATCCTTTATCGTTTGGGTGATTTCTATGAAATTTTGGGCGATTTCGCAGTTAAAATCGCAGATGAATTAAACATTACGTTAACGGGTAGAGATTGTGGATTAGAAAGTCGTGTTCCTATGGTTGGTTTCCCTTACCACTGTTCAGATACTTATAACCTCCTTTTCCCATGAATACATAAAGTTGGAAATTTAATACACTGCATAAAGGGGTTGGGATTTCCACCGTAGAAGTGTATTATCTTTTGTATTCCTATTTAATAGCAGGACGAATATAACGGGGCTATGTTATTTATCCGTCTAGTATAGATAGCGAATATATATCGTCAAAGAAAATCTTTTCTTCGCCAATAAGTAAATATTGATATACAGTGTTTATTCTTGAAACTGTGCCTAGTAAATCATAATAATGACCTTTACGATAGAACGTCATTTCAATTTCAGTATTATTAGTGATACGAGATAGGGTATATGATAATTCTTCCTTTGTTTCTTCAGAGAAATCGTGTTTTGCAACTCTACTTAATTTTTCTTCACGCTCTAAAAGTGCTTCTTTTAATCCTTTCATTGCGTCGAATGGAAGAAATTGTTTGGCTCTATCTACCCTATTCACCGTTGTGACCTCCGACAAGTTTATTTCTGATTATAGCCGTTGCGCCTTCTTGCAGATCGGCAGCACGTAACATTGAATTTTTGCCGAACTTGTCTTTAATATCAAGGACAGCGTGTTCCAAATGTTTTTCTCGTTCTACCTTTTCAAAATCCGTAAACAGGTCATAACCCTCACAACCTTCATCCATAACATTATTAAATGTTATTCCTAGTCGTCTTATTGGAACTTTAGGGTTGGTGGTCCGTCTAAAAAGAGTGTTAACGTAGTCACTTATAACTGAGAAAACGTGAGTTGTGACCGTCATTTTTATCGTTCCACCTGTAGGGGGAATTACGTCCTTAGAGTAACCAACATAGATAGAGATACTATTTGTTACAACGTGTTCACGCATCATTCTTTGACAACCACTTAGTGTCATTTCACTTATAACAATAGCCGCTTTTTCAATGTCGTAATCGCTAAATAATATCTGAGAGGAAGATATAGATTTAGACTTACTCTTATAGGATTTTATATCTGCAATCGTGCAACTTTCTCTGCCCCAAGCGTGGTCTATAAGTAATTCAGCATTTATACCAAATTCTTTATACAACACGTCAGTAGGACATTTAGCCACACCCTGCATATCGTATATAGCATATTTCGCTAACCGTTTAGCCGTTCCGTAGGCAATTTGCCAAAAATCGGTTATCGGACGATGAGCCCAGAGCGTTGCACGATAGGTTTCTTCGTCTAAATACCCAATATGATCGGATACATGCTTTGCCGTTATATCTAATGCTATTTTAGCTAAATAAAGATTTGTGCCAATACCACAAGTAGCAGGTATACGAGTTTTATCTGCGATTTCGTTTATCAGCATTTTCGCAAAATCTTTAGGGGTTTTATTAAATATAGATAAGTAATCTGTTACGTCCAAAAAGGACTCATCAATAGAATAGACGTGGATATCTGCAGCATCTATATAATGTAAATAAAGCTCGTAAATATCAGCAGTATATTCTATATATTTTTTCATACGTGGCATCGCAACTATGTAGTGGATATTTTTAGGAATATCGCTTAATCTACAACGGTTTTTGACACCTAAACTTTTCATTTTTGGTGATATAGCAAGACACAAAGCATTTTTACCTCTGGATTCATCGGCAACTACAAGGTTTGTTTCAAACGGGTTAAGTCCTCGTTCGGCACATTCAACACTTGCATAAAAACACTTCATATCTATACATAAATATGTTCGTTGTTTAGCAGCCATAAATACGCTCCTGCTCGAACATTATTACACCTCCAAGTCTTTAATAACCTTTACTGCTATACCTTGAATAACAATATTGTCGTAATACATATCTTTCATTCTATTGTTTTCAGGGTGCAATCGTATTTGTTTACGTTCACCATCTAAATAATAGCGTTTTAAGGTAGCTTCCCCATCTTCTGTAAGAGCAACAACAATTTGCCCTTGATTAGCCGTTTCCTGTTGCCTTATAACAACATAATCGCCATCATTTATACCAGCATTAATCATACTGTTGCCTTTAGCTCTTAATACAAAATGTTTTCCTGTGCCTAAGAACTTGGAAGAAATAGTAACATAACTTTCAATATTTTCTTCAGCAAGTATAGGTGTGCCACACGCAACATCACCAACAACGGGTAATCTTTCAATGCCAACCATAGCCTTATTGATTTCTACGGTGCTTAGACCATAAAAAGAGCCATTACGAGAGATAAGACCTTTTTCTTCCATATCCGTTAGATATTTGCTAACGTTCCCTTTACTAAGACCGACCTTATCTGCAATTTCTTGTAAAGAAGGGATTTCGTTGTCAGTGAAGAACCTGTTGTTAATACAAGCGATTATTTCTTGCATTAAACTTTCATTTTTCGTTCTCATTGGTTTCCTCCGATTCTAATTGAAACACTTGTTTCGTTTACAGTTATTATTATACTCAGATACGATTTTAATGTCAAGAGGAAAATAGCACTTATTTGCAAATAAAATATAAAATTTTTTTATGGCAAATTTCTTTTAATAGATGACAACAGTTGTCATATATACTTTGGTATAATAGAAAATTTATCTTTTCTTAAAAGTGTCAAATTTTGGCAGTTTTTGTCGAAAATTTTATGTTAGAATAAAAAGTTTACCCTACTCTTCCTTATTTTCTTTATAATAGGCAAGCATATTTGCTAAAAGCGTTTCTATTACCGGTTCTAATACCGCCTTTGGAATTGCTTTGAAATCGGGAACGCCGTTAGTTTCTACCTTTCTTTCTGTATCGTTTTTCTTCATGGTATCACCTCCTACGTCTAATTGTAGGTGGTGTTTTTTATTTTTTCGCCATACCTAAAGCAGACTAATTCCATACTCAACCCATACTCTTACACCAATCAAGCCATACTTAAATGGAATTGTCTTTCTTTTTTTGGTTTTTTGGTATCAGAAAAAGTCTTGTTGTCAAGTGAAAAAATTATCGCTTAAACCATTAAATAGAAATATCCATAGGACAATATTTTTTTCTTGGGAACGCATTTCAACTGAATAATTCTACCCAACCCTTGACCACTGCACCTTTTCCCGATGAGAGGTGGTTGTCGAAAGACAATTCTACAAATTATGGAGTTTGGATATGTTGAAAAAAAATATTTTTAAGTCGAATAAATTGTTCGAGTTTAACTTTTACAATGTGTTCAATAATAAGAAAAGGAGGGTTTGAAATGAAAACCGCAGTTATTTATGCTCGTTATTCAAGTGATAGACAAACCGAGCAGTCTATCGAAGGTCAAGTTCGTGTTTGTAATGACTTTGCCGAAAGAAATGACATTTTAATCGTTCATTCATATATCGACAGAGCTACAACAGGCACGAATGATAACCGTGAGCAGTTCCAACAAATGATGAAAGACAGTGAAAAACGTGCTTGGGACTATGTTCTGGTTTATAAGCTTGACCGTTTCTCTCGTAATAAATACGAGATGGCTATGCACAGAAAACGCCTTAAAGACAATGGCATTAAAATTCTGTCTGCTATGGAAAACATACCCGAAACACCGGAAGGCATTTTGCTTGAATCGTTGCTTGAAGGTATGAACCAATACTACTCAGAAGAATTATCCCAAAAAACAAGGCGTGGTCAAAGAGAAACACGCCTTAAAGGTTTACACTGTGCTGGTAAATTAAATTACGGTTATTACACCGAAAAGAAAAAAGTAAAGATAAATGAAGAAGAGGCTGCCGTTGTAAAAGAGATATTCACAAGGTATGCTTCAGGTGAACGTGGTATTGACATAGAAAGAGATTTTGCCGAACGTGGTATTCTCTATCGTGGAAAACCGTTTACTGCCGCTAATATGTATGTTATCCTTCACGTTGAAAAATACACAGGAAAATATGTATTACACGGAGAAACGTATAACGACATTTATCCCCCTATCATTACACCTGAGCTTTACGAAATAGCAAGAAAAAAAATAGACGCTAATAGATATGGTAAACACGTTCCAGACGTTACATATTTACTTAGAGGAAAAGCGTTTTGTGGTCAATGTGGTGCAAGACTTACTTCCTACACTGGAACATCAAGAACTGGTCGTGTCTTTAGGTATTACAAATGCTATAATGCGATTGGAAAAAGAGATTGCCAAACTAAACACGTTCAAAAAGACGTTTTAGATAGGATTGTTATTGATACGATATTCAATCTTATAGATGGCGATAATTTGGCGTTCCTTGTAGATGAGATTTATAAGGCACACAATAAAAGCCTCGAAAATGAGAACCCTGTAAAAATGCTCGAAAAACAGTTGCAGCAAATCAATAAATCGTTAAGCAATATCTTAGTCGCTATTGAAAACGGTATATTTACGGATACCACAAAGGAACGCTTGCAAGAACTTGAAACCACTAAAAAAGAATTGCAAGAGAAACTTATAATGGAACGTATGCGTGAAGAGATACGAATTGAGAAACCTCAAATAGAGAAATATCTTAAAAACGGAGCGAAAGAAAATCCTCAGATGATGCTCGATCTGTTAGTTGAGAAAGTGTTCGTTCATAATGATAAAATTGAATTACTACTGAAATATACTTCAGAGCCGAAACCTACATCACCCGACGATGAAGATAAAAATAACCCCGATGGTAACAAAGACCGTCGGGGTTTTGCTATTATGCAAATGATTACTAAATATGACGTTTTCACTACTCAAGGATTAAAAAAAGGCTTTGAGCCACGACTCAAAGACACCTACGAAATTCCTGTTATTATTGAAATATGATGATTTTTACTGAAAAAAGACTGATTTTCTACTATATTAAGTGTTCAATTGGGGTTAAACAAACGCAGAATCACCGATACTCGTGACGCTTTCGGGGATTACAACGCTCGTCAAGTTATCGCAATCATAGAACGCATCTTCGCTGATACTCGTTACGCTATACGTAGTATCTTTATACGTGATACTTGCTAGAATATTTGCCGTTTGGATATTTCTTGCTTGCTTTATAACCGTTGCAACACCGTCCTTTATGCCGTAGCGAAGAGTATCTATCGCTACGTGGATATATCCGTCGCTTGTCACGTCGTTGTTATTACAATCCCAAACTACGGGACAGTCAGAAGTATTCCAATCATAATCCCAACCGCTCGGCTGGCTTGTCGTTTCGCAATAAATCGTCAAGCCACTGCAACCAGAGAATGCACCGTGACCAATAGAAGTTACGCCGTCGGGGATTGTGATACTCGTCAAGCCACTGCAACCAGAGAATGCACCGTGACCAATAGAAGTTACGCCGTCGGGGATTGTGATACTCGTCAAGCTACTGCAATAATAGAACGCAGAATCACCGATAGAAGTTACGCCGTTGCCTATTGTTACGCTCGTCAAGCTACTGCAACCAGAGAATGCACCGTAACCAATAGAAGTTACGCCGTTGCCTATTGTTACGCTCGTCAAACTACTGCAACCATTGAACGCCAGCTCACCGATACTCGTGACGCTATCGGGAATGGTGATACTCGTCAAACTACTGCAACCATTGAACGCATAATCCGCTATTTTTTCAACGCCGTCGGAGATAATCACTTTTTGCGCTCTCCCACCTGCCACGCC
Organism: Clostridiales bacterium; assembly: GCA_015069285.1. Lineage (GTDB taxonomy): Bacteria > Bacillota > Clostridia > Christensenellales > Borkfalkiaceae > Scatosoma. Next base: position 12,502 of record SVIX01000008.1, read on the forward strand.
AAAAAAGTAGTCTAATACTTCGCTTACTTTTTTGCCTTTATAGGTAGCAGGAATGGTAATTTCCGAAAGATAGCTTGCTTTGCCTGCCTTTACGCCGTACGTGCCGTTGCCCAACGGATAAAATTCTAATCCTTGCGCATTTTCCTCCGCGTCCGTAGCGTTCTCGTCGTCCTTGTCAACCACCACGCCGAGGTTTTTCGGCTCGCCCACGGTTAATTCTACTATCAATTCCCCGTTTTCGTTTACGTAGATATTTTTTATCCCAATGCCGTCGTCGCCCTTAATGCTCGCCAGCCATTGTTCGTAAGAAAGCGGTGTTTCGCTTTGCGCGTTTGCGTATACGACGTACTGCGCGTACACCTTCTCTATTTCCGATGGCTCCTCCTGCGTTTGCTCTGATTGCGATTGACTTTGATTGACGCTATCCGTTTCGCACGCGGTAAAAGCAAGCGCGCTCACGAGAGTACACCCCAAGCAAAGTAGAGTAAGTAACCGTTTTTTCTTTTTCATAAAAAACCTCCAAACAAAAAGTTCTTTTATCGTTTAGATGCGACACTAACTTAAAAAATAACCCATAGTAAAAGGTTTTTATGTAAACGCGAAAAGATACACTTCACCGAAAAGTATACATTCACTATAAATTATTAAGTTAGGTCGCAATTCTATTTTAGCACTTTTTGAAAAATTTAGCAAGAAAAAACGGCTATTCATGGGAATAAATAGCCGAATTGCAGTAAGGGGGGGAAATTACGCTACCGCTTTGAATAGCCGTACGGCTACCGCCGTCATATCGTCTTTCGCTACGCCTCCGTACGCTTGAATGGCGCTGTCTAAAAGGAAATCGGCGAGCTGTTGCGGATTGGAAGTGGGCGTAGTTTTTAAAATCTCGTACAAATCGGCGGTAGACCCAAACGCGCCCGTTATGCCGTCGCTTAAAAAGAGCAAGACGTCGTTCTCGTACAACGTATACGAGGAGGAGTCGGGGCGCAGGCAGTCCAAAATTCCAAGGGGTAAGGAGGTGCTTTCCAATACTTTTACCGTATTCCCCGAAAGGATAAATCCTGCGGGCGAGCCGATTTTGACAATATCCGTTTTACCGTCTTCGAGGTCGACGACGGCAATATCCACGCAAGCAAACGTTTCCTCGCGGTTAAAGGCGAGTAGTTTATTCACGGTAGAAAGTACCGTATCAGAGGGCATTTTCGCGCGGTAAAAACTTTCAAGCAGGGTAATGGTGCTTTCGGAAACGCGACGCGCGTATTCACCGCTACCCATTCCGTCGGACAGTGCGACTAAAAATCTGCGTTCGTCGATTTTAATAACGGTATGCGTATCGCCACTCGCGTATTCGTCCGTTTTCGTAGCGGTTGCCACGCCGAACGCGGCGTCGAAGTACGGCTTTTTGCGTAAAATACAACAAAATTTATCGTTGGTGAGGGTAATGCGTTCGGATATCATCATCGGAGTTTGAAAGACGTGCGAGGCGACGGCGGAAATTTTTTTGACGTCCGCTTTCCCGAAGGTAATTAAGGAGAGTGTAGGGTCTTCGCCGTAAACGAGAATTTCCGAGCAAACGATTCCCGCGCTTAATAACGCGGTACAAACGGCGCGTTCTTTGTCCGTATACATACGCAAAGGTTCGCTTTGTTCCAAAGCGAGATTGCGTAAAATTTCGCTAACGCCTTGCGCTTGTCCTGCCAAAAGCGTTCTGCCCGAGGCGGAGTTTTCCGCTTCCGTCATATAGTTTTTATATTCGCCGATACGTCGGTTTACGGCGTAAAGGAGGTTGCTTTGGTTGAAACATACTTCCGAGAGATATTTTGGGATATCGATAAGGCTCGTTCTGCCTTTTACGCAACCGATTTCTATCAATTTGTCCAACTCAGCGTTTACGCCTTTGCGCATACAGGCGCGGTATTGCGCGCAATTTTTACACGCCTCCTCAACGATACAGTTACGGATATATTCTTTTGCGCCTTTTTCCGATTGCGAATCGCCGAGCGCCGAAAAGGTCGTTTGAATTTCGCGGAATACCGCCGATATTTCGTAAAGCTGTTTCCCGATAGTGGCGCGGTTGCGGTTTATTGCAATACGGGAAAGGTGCTTTTCGCGGTAAAACACCAATTTATTTTCCAGCTCACGGATAAACGGAGCGGGTAAAAGCATAAAAAACAACGCGGGCAGAGTGACGGATAGGATAGCCACGACGAGTTCCGCCGTGGGGTAGGTATATAATCCGTCGGCATAACCGTAGAGAAAAAAGACGGCGGTAAGGGCAAGGGTAGCGGAAAGCCTGCCCGATTTGATAAATAAACTCACGACCACGCCGTACACGAAAAACCGTTCCATAGACAGCCCGACGGTGAGCGCAGGCGGTAGCGCCAAAGTAAAAGCGCAAACGATAGCCGTGGCGTCTTTGGTGACGCAAGCAAAGAGGAGCAGAATGAAAAACGCCGTGCCCATGTATGCGTTCACGCCCAAAAAACGACAAAACCCTACCCCTAATAAAACGAGGCTAAGAACGGAAAAAACAAGTTCGTCGCCCTTTAAGCGACATTTTAAAAACTTTCCGAGCATAGCTTTGAGCGCGACGGTAAATATGCCCGCCAACAAAAAAACGAGCGCGGAGATAACGACCTTTTGTCCGATTGCGCCGAGTTCGTTGGCAAACGTAAAGGGCAGGACGTAGGGCGTAAAGGGCGCGAAAAGCACGAACACCGCTAACGCAAGTGTGAGGGAGAAAAGCGCGAACCAAGCGCATTTGTTTGCGTGATGACCTTTCGAAAGTGCGTGGCGGTAGACGAGGAAACCGAAATAAAGCAAGCTCGCCTGTAAAGCGGATAATAAAATTACCGTCGTATTTTTGGAAAACAGAGAAACGGCAAAGTAAGAAAGGGCGGTAAGCAAAGGGGAGAGCGACGCCATAGGCATTGCGTAAACGAGCGCTAACGCGAGCGGTTCTGCGTTGTTGCCGATTTTTTGCAATAATAGCATTGCAACGCCGAAGAAAATATGTAAAAACGCTTGCGAATAAGAAATTTTTCGATAAGTCATAGTTGCCTCCACTTAGAATCAATCGGTATACGCCATTATTATAAAATAAAATCCGTCGCGGGATTTGTCTTTTTTTGCAAAAGCAAAACAAATTCTGACGGATTACTATAAAAATTTAATTGTTGACGGGGAACCCTAAACTTATTAAAATGGCGCGGTTGACCCGTACCATCGTGGCAGGTGGCAGTTCTCCGATGCGTTCTTTTAACCGCCGTTTATCCAGCGTACGGATTTGTTCTAAAAGTATCACGCTTTCTTTGGCAAGCCCGAAAGAGGGCGGTAGTTCGATATGCGTAGGCAGTTTGGCTTTGTTGATTTTGCTGGTAACGGCGGCGGCGATTATCGTCGGGGAATATTTATTCCCTACGTCGTTTTGCACGACGAGGACGGGGCGGATTCCGCCCTGTTCACTACCCACGACGGGGGATAAATCGGCATAGTACAGTTCACCGCGCTTTACGTTCATTGGCACACCTCTTTTGAAAAACGAACACCCCTTTACTATATTATATGTAAAAGGCAAGCGTTCGCGTTCCCGTATTCTCGCTTACAAGTATTTCCATACCGCTTACTTTTTATACTTCGTTTGAAATAATTGACAATATTTTCCCGTTGTGTTAAAATATGTATAGAAACTTATTTATGGAGGAAACAGTATGAAGAAAAAGTTATTATCAATATTTTCACTTACCTTGGCGTTGGCGTTTACGCTCGGCGCAACGGGCTGTGATTTTTTTGATATCGACAACGACGGTAGTAGTAACGACAGCGGGGACAGTAGCAGTAGCTCAAGCTCTACGCCCGGCGCAACGCCCACTTCGGACGAGGAGATTTTTACGGCTGTAAAAGAGGCGGTTTTTGCGTCTATGGCGTACGACGGCGCGTATACGCTTACGCGTGAACAAACGCAAACGATGAACGGGCAAACGATGTCGGCGGTAGGCGTTTATTCCGCAGACCCTGCCACCAAACGCGCGGGCTTTAGAGGAGCGGACCCGTATGACGATGGTTACGTCGGTAAAGTTTTCGAAAAAGATAGCGAATATTATTATTTTTACCAAACTTCTCCTAGCAATCCCAGCTCATCGTCTAGTGAGTTCGTAGAGTATTACGCGATTACGGAAAGAGAAGCAATGGAGTACGTGATAGATGAAATGCCGAACGAGAATCTTGATGGCACGACGGCGTTTACGCTTGCGGAGAATTTTGCGTCCGTTCAAAGCGCGTACGATACCGTAGCGACGGCGTCTTTGGCGCAGTTACAAGAAGAATACCCCACGATGCAAGGGGGCGCGGAAGTGTCCGTGGAACAAACGGACGGAGTATCCGTTTTGCAGGTATCGTTGAACTCGTCGATTACGGGGGAGGAAGCCCGAGATATGACGACGACTTATCGTTTTTCCGCAAAGGATGGAAAAATCGTTGGAATAGAAATGAAGGCGGAAGGGACGTTTGTCGACACGGAAGGTCACTACGGAGAAGAGGGAGAAGAAGTTTCGATAGAATCGTTGATTTCCTTTGCTTACGAATATTCCTTTGACCAAGAATTATTCGATTCCATTACCCCTTGCGAGCCTTCGGAGGAAGAAAGTAACGAAAGCGTGAGCATTGATTTCCACGTGGCGGGACAGTTCTATATGCACGGCTATGCCGGTAACATAGAAGGTCGTACGGCGGAAGAGCTTTTCGATAATGCGCTCCGCGATGCGTTTGCTTATCAATGGGAGGACGGTTCGTATTCCTTTGATAAATGGTACTTGGACGAGGCTTGTACGCAAGAGTTTGTTTTGAGCGAATATACGGCGGAGGAGTTGGCTGAAATTGAAGATTTGTACGCAAAAACGGTGACGATTTCCGACGGATACGCTTTGGTTGCGGAGGACTACGTTGAGGAAAATAAACAATCCCTTGCCTATCAAATCGTAGAGGGTACGGGTATGTCGTTTGGAGGCAAGAGTAATATGAAACATGAGCCCCGTATGATTCCTGCGGGTAACTCCGTAAGCTATTCGATGGAAGGATACGACGAATTGCGCGTCAACGGCGAATCGACTACCGAAACGACTTGGACTTGCGAAAGCGGTAAGGTGTATTTCGTGGAGAGAGTAAGATATTATAAAGACGAAGACTTTAATTTATTTGAAGTATTTTTAGAAATCTAAAACTTTTGAACAAGAAAAACGGCGTTCCGAGCGGAACGCCGTTTTGATATACCGTTTAGGGTTAGATAATACAAGCAGGGTCTTTTGCAGGAAGGGAATCGAGTTCCTTTTTCTTTTCCGAATAGCCTGCTTTGCCGAGTAAAGCAAAGGTTGCTTTTTTGCCCTCTTCCACGCCCGGTTGGTTGAAGGTGTTAATGTTGAGCATTGCGCCTGCGTACGCCGTTTGCAGTTCGAAGAGGAACAAAAGCTGACCTAAGGTGAACGCGTTGAGTTCGGGGAGTAAAATGGTATAATTCATTCTGCCCGCTTTGGTGAGCGCGTACGCCGTTGCCGCGTTTTCCGCTTGGATGAGTTCTTCCATCGTATGTCCGCCGAGGAAGGAAACGTCGGGGATATTTTCGCAACCGTGGGGGATAGGCATTTCACAGCCGTATTTTTCAAGCGATAAGAAGGTAACGACTTTATCGAACGGACCTTCGGTGTAAAGTTGTACTTGCGAGTGTTGGTCGGTAACGCCGAGCGATTTTACGGGCGTTTGACCTACGTTGCAGGGTTTTCCGTCCAAGGTAACGTTTTTGCCGAGCGATTCCGCCCAAAGTTGGCAATACCAATCGGCGATATATTTTAAGTTATCCGAATAAGGCATCATAACGCCCACGTTTTTACCCTCTTCCATCGCCGCGATTTGCAGTACCGCGCACATAAGCGCAGGGTTTTTGCGCATAGAGGGTTGACGGCAAAGATAATCCATATATCCCGCGCCTGCAAGCAAGCCTTTAATATCGATACCGAGTACCGCCGCGGGCAACAAACCTACGGGGCAAAGTTGAGAGAATCTACCGCCTACGCCGTCGGGAAGTATATAGCTTTTAATTCCGCCCACTTCGTCGGAAATCTTTTTCAAATTGCCTTTATTTGCGTCCGTCGTAAAGATAACGTTTTCTTTTACGTCTACGCCCGCCTTTTTTAATAAGTCGAGAATAATCAAATATTGCGTCATCGTTTCGCTTGTTGCGCCCGATTTGGAAATAACGTTAAAACACGTTTTCGCGGGGTCGATAACGTCGAGCAAGTCCCGCATTCTCACGGGGTCAACGTTGTCTTCCACGTAGAACTTAGGGCCTTTGCGTTTGGAACGGGGTAAGTCGTTATAATGTAAATGGCAAAGAGCGTTAAACGCCATAATAGGACCAAGCGCGCTACCGCCGATGCCGAGCACGACGAAGTATTGGAATTTATTGCGGATTGCTTTTGCCGTTTGTAAAATATCCGCAACGATTGCGTCTTGGTTGTAAGGGAGTTCCGTCCAACCCATATACAGCTCGTCTTTACCGCGGTTTTCTTTCACGTAGCGGAACGCTTGGTTTGCGCGAGAGGAATAGGAGGCGAGTTTTTTCGCCGAAAAGCCTTTGTCGCCCAAGAAGGTGTCCGTCATATTGTTAAAATCTAATTTTACACGCATAGAATTGCGCCATTCTCTTGTTTTGTAAGTCATAAAAATTCTCCTTGCTTTTTTGTTTGCCTTTCTATTTTACACTTAAATAAAAATAATGTCAAGAAATGAAATAGGCAAAAGCCTATTTTTTCCTTTGTTTTTTTTGTCGAGGGAGGCGAATTACGCCGAGTGCGAGCCAAAGGGTGGCGGTTATAAGTCCTACGGCAAGACCTGTCAACGCGACGGAGAAGAACGCGCCGAAAACGCGTTTTAAAAGTTGGAGCAGTAAATCCCCGAAAAGGGATAACGGTAACACGCAAAGCGTGGCTTTAAAAAGTGCCGAAAACGCTTGTTTTTTTGCCGTTTTATAAAAATTCGGGCATTTTTTGCCAAGCAAAACGAGGTTGCAAATACCGCTTAGAGTAAAACTTGCGCCCAAGCCCACGACGTATGCGTACGCGCCGATGAGCGCGGGTAAAAGCAAAATACAAACGAGCATTACCGCCGAGCCGAGCGCGTAAAAAAGGAAGGTTTGTTTTTCAAAACCCATTGAGTTGAGCATACCCGTTGAAATCATTCCAAGACTCATAGGAAGAAGGACGATACAGCCTTTTTTGATAAATTCGCCCGCTAACGGATTGGAAAAGGCGAGCAGTCCTAAATCGTTTCCAAGCGCGTAAAACAACGGGAGCAAAAACAGGGCGACGAGGAACGCTACGGATAGACCGCGGGCGAGATTGTTATACAAACGGGTTTGATTTTTTCTATAAAAATCTTCCGAAAGTTCGGGGACGAGAACCAAAGAAAGCGACCCGATAATCGTCGAGGGGATAAATAAAACGGGTAACGCCATACCCGATACGACGCCGAAAAGCGTAAGCGTGTCCGATTCGCTTAAACCTGAGCGAATGAGCATAGCAGGGAGCAAAACGGCGACGGCGGAATTGACGAGCGTTCCGCCGACGCGGACGGAGGTGATAGGGAGGGCGGAAGTAAAAAGGGATTTCAAACGGCGTTTAGGCGAGGCGAGTTTTCCTCCGCCTAAGAAAAAACAAAGCGCGGAGGCGGAAAAGGAGAAAAGATAGGAAATTACCACCGCCCAACCCGCGAGAAGGACTCCGTTTTCTACGGAAGTTGCGTTTTGCAGGAGAAGAACGCCGACGATTACCATTATCGCCTCTTCGGAAATTTCTAAAACGGAGGGGAGCAAAAAGCGTTTATTCCCCCAAAAACTTCCCCGTAGTATCGCGTAGAGCGAGGAAAATACCAATCCGATAAGCAGTATACGGAAGACGCGTAACGCGCGCGCGTCGGGGAATAAAAAAGAAAGGGTTTTAGGAAATGCGCCTAAAATCAAGGAAACGGGCAGGGTGAGAAGAAGGGATAAAAACAGTCCCGAACTTACGGCACGCCGTTCGTTGTACGGATTATTTTCCGCTTTGCTTTGGGAAATGAAACGGGAAACGGTAATAGGGATACCGCCCGTTCCAACGGTAAGAAAAACGGAAAAAACGGACAGCGCAACTTGATATAAGCCCAACCCCTCCGCGCCTAAAAGTCTGGAAAGGACGACGCGGTATAAAAAGCCCAAACCGCGTTCGGCGATAGACAGAGCGGTGACGATAGAGGCTGTTGCGAATATGTTAGAGCGTAATTTTCTTTGTCGGGGATTGCATTTTAAAGTTTTTTTCATAGTATTATTGTACGAGCCTTCCCCTTTTGATATGACTTAAAAACGGCAGGCATATCTTTTCGGTTAAGCGCATATACTATCGTATGCTAACAATAAAAAAAACGAAGTATTATAAGGTCAAAAACGGACAAAGTTTATCGGACGTGGCAAGGGCGTTTTGCGTTTCCGCGCGCGTGTTGGCGAAAGCGAACGGATTAAGCGAAGAACTGCAAAAGGGGCAAATTTTGCGTATCCCCGAAAGTGCGGGGAACGCGTATACGGCTACGGCTACGGATACGCCTGCGTTGCTTTGCGGTAGCGGTGAAAAATTTATCGAGAAAAACGGCGGAGCGTATTTGTACCCCGGTATGCGCGTGATTTTATGAAAAGGCTCTAATAGATTTTTGTTAATCAACCGTTCTTCGTGGCATAGCCTATAAAAATAATTCACTTTTTTTCACAAAGCGCGCATACGATATAATAAGTAACGATTATGCGAAAAACCGAAAAAATGCCGTGGCTTGCGCTCGCCACGGGTAGTTCTTCGGGAATCTTCGTAAACAGGAGGTATACGATGTCCTTTTATTCCAATTTTCAATCGGATAAATGCCCTTGTCAAATTACGGGCAACCCGATGAACGGGTTGACGGAAAAGGTATGTATTCAAGCGGAAAAGATTTTTGACGCGGCGATTAAACAAACGCAGTTGGAGTCTTATTCGTTGACGCTTACCGATATTTCCGTTGAAACTCCTACATATCCTTTAACCTTCGTCAGCGCGCGTTCGACGGCGTCCGAGGCGACTGTGACCAATCTTAATATCGAACGGCAAGTAGATAAACGATGCGCAAGGGTGCAAGCAACCGTTTCCGTGCCGTTGGAGGTATTGTTTACTGACGCAACGGGCGTGGAGGGTAGCGCAACGGCTACGGTTTCCTTCAATCAAGACTTGTTGTTGTCCGTACCGTCGCCCTCGATTATGCCTTTTTCTGTGCGCGCGTTCGTGAGCGCTGTTGCGCCCGACGGTACGTATAACCCCGATACGCAAGGGTTTACCGTGTCCGTTTGCGCGACGGTAATCATCAAAATTTCTATGCCCGTGGAATTGCTCGTACCTACGTACGGGTATTGCGCAATTCCGCCTGCGCAGGAATACTCGCAAGAGGTTTGCGCCGGATTTTTCGAGTTGCCTTTATATCCGCAGGGCAGGAGCGGTTGCCCTACGGGCGGAAAGTGCTAACCGAAAACAAAGCGCGAAAAACGGCTACGGAATTTTCCGTAGCCGTTTTTATATAAGTTTAGTCTTGACAAGAGGTAGTTTGCCGTTGCGGTTCGCAAGTGACGTGCATACCCAGCGTTTTAAAGGTCTTTTCGTCTACGTGCGAAAGAATTACCGTGGAATGAATTTCGCAATTTTTCAGTTTGTCTAATTGTTGCATCGCAAGTTTTGCCATCGGGTCGGTGACGGCGCAAATAGCAAGCGCCATTAAAATTTCGTCCGTGTGTAATCTTGGATTGAACGACCCCATATGCTTGACTTTCAAGCGTTGTATGGGTTCGATAATCGTGGGGGAAATAAGTTCGATTTTGTCGTCGATACCGCCCAAAGCCTTTAACGCGTTCAGCATACACGCGGCGCTTGCGCCGAGCAATTCGCCCGTTTTTCCCGTTACGATTCGACCGTCGTTCAGCTCTATCGCTACGGCAGGGTTGCCTGTTTGTTCCTCCTTTTCCAAAGCGTACGCAACGGGTTTTCTATCCGCGACGCTTACGCCCGCTTTGCGCATTAAAAGTTCGATTTTCGCAACCACGTCTTTGCCGATTCTGCCCTTTCTCGCGTCGCAAAGGGAAGCGTAATAACGGCGGATAATTTCGGCGTTAGAGGCTTTTTTGCAAGCCTCGTCATCCACGATACAGTTGCCCGCCATATTCACGCCCATATCCGTAGGGGATTTATAGGGGGAATAGCCGAGGATTTTTTGAAGCATAGCCGATACGACGGGGAAAATTTCCACGTCGCGGTTGTAATTGACGGCAAGCGTTTGGTAAGCGTCTAAATGATAGGGGTCTATCATATTCACGTCGTTCAAATCGGCGGTTGCCGCCTCGTACGCTAAGTTGACGGGGTGGGATAAGGGTAAGTTCCAAACGGGGAAAGTTTCGTATTTTGCGTAGCCCGCCTTAATTCCGCGTAAATTTTCGTGATAGAGCTGAGAAAGGCAGGTCGCCATTTTACCGCTACCAGGCCCCGGCGCGGTTACTACCACTAAGCGACGGGAGGTGGGAACGTATTCGTTTTTGCCGTACCCTTCTTCGCTTACGATTTTTTGAACGTCGGAAGGGTAACCTTCAATCGCGTAATGCTTATACACGTTAATACCGAGGTTATTCAAGCGCTTAATAAAACCGTCTACGCTCGGTTGCGGGGAATACATCGTCATTACGACGCTTCCGACGAACAACCCTTTGCTTTTAAAAACGTCGATTAAACGGATAACGTCCGCGTCGTAAGTAATACCCAAATCGCTACGGTATTTGTTTTTGATGATATCGTTCGCGCTGATAACGACGAGAATTTCCGCTACGTCTTTGAGTTTTAATAACATTTTAATTTTGCTGTCCGGTTCAAAACCGGGCAAAACGCGCGAGGCGTGGTAATCGTCGAATAACTTACCGCCGAATTCCAGGTAGAGCTTGTCCCCGAACGCATTGATACGTTCCTCGATTTTTTCCGATTGCATAGACAAATATTTTTTATTGTCAAAGCCTGTTTTTATCATAAGTACGCCTCGTAAAAGTAATATATGTATATTGTATCAAAACGGCAAGAAAAAGTCAAACTCTTAACGCCGTAAAAAACGCGCGAACGCAGAAATATTTTTTTTAGGCTCTGTCACGTCACTTGGTTGATTTTTTACGGAAAAATCCTACGGAATACTGCGTATTTTGCTCGCTTTCGTACAAGTTAAGTACGCGCGCTCACAAAATACTTGTCTTTCTTGCATTTTTCTCGTAAAACGCAAAAATCCTACGAAATGCTTCGTATTTTGCTCGCTTTCGTACAAGTCAAGTACGCGCGCTCACAAAATATTTGTCTTTCTTGCATTTTTCTCGTAAAAAAACACAAAAAAAGATTTTTTGTTAATCAACCATTCTCTGTGACATAGCCTTTTTTTAAACGAAAAAACCGCCTTTGCAGACGGTTCTTTTCGTTTAAAGTTTTTTCTTTAATTCGCGTACGGCGTTGGTTAAGAAATATTCCGCCGTAGTCCCTTTGCGGATAAGCGTAAGCGCTTCTTCTGGCGAGCACCAGCGCGCCTCGGCGACTTCGTCTAATTTGAGTTTTATCGGTTGGTCTTCCACGACGACGATAAAATTGAGCATAAGCACTTCTTTGCGGGTATGATAGCGCGAAGACATATACTTGGCTTTGACGACGTTTAACCCCAATTCCTCCTTGATTTCTCTCGGAATGGTCTTTTCGGCGTTTTCGCCCTTTTTAATATAGCCCGCGAAGAGAATAAAATCTTCGTCTTCCACGTGCTTGGCAAGTAAAATTTTGTCTTGCGCGCGATTGGTAACGACCATCGACACGGCGATGGAAAATTGCGGGAACATATACGACTCGCACGTTCCGCAATAGGGGATTAAGCCTTCGTTTTCACAAAACCGCAACGTTAATTTTTGTCCGCATTCTCTACAATACATAAAGCAATACCTCCTTATCCTTGTCTTTACTATATTATAATACGACTTTTTACGGGATTTGTCAATAGCAGAAAGAAAATTTTTTTTGTCAAATAAGCGTTTTTTTTGTTTTTTGACGAAAAACAGGAAAATTTTATAAAAAATCGAAAGGGAGCTTTTTTCGACTTGACAAGCGCTCTAAAATCATATATAATGTAATCGTTATAGATATGAAGAGCGTTTTTTAGCGGAAGAGAAAAAACGCTTGGTTTTTTCGCGGTTTAAATAACTGCGTTCAAACGGATAAAACAAAAGGAGAAAATGTATAATGCTCACATCTATTTGCGGTATCAACTGGGGCGACGAAGGCAAAGGCAGAATGGTGGATTTGCTTTCGCAAAATTTTGAAGTGGTTTGCCGTTATCAAGGCGGAAACAACGCGGGTCACACCGTTATCAACGAACGGGGTAAGTTTATTTTGAACCTTCTTCCCTCGGGTATTTTGCGTGAAGAAGTCGTCAACGTAATGGGACCGGGTATGGTTATCGATATCAAACACCTTTGCGGTGAAATGGCGAGATTGCGTGAGGCGGGTATTAAAATTACCCCTGCTAATTTGAAGATTTCCGACCGCGCGGTAATTACGATGCCTTATAACGTATTGCAAGACTGCTTGGAAGAAGACAGACTTTCGGATAAAAAATTCGGGTCGACCCGTCGTGGTATCGCGCCCGTTTACGCCGATAAATATTACAAAAAAGCTTTCCGTATGGGCGAACTTTTAAACACGGAAAAATTATACGCTCGCGTGGCGGATATCGTTGAGTGGAAAAATTTAACCGTCGTAGGCGGTTACAAAGCCGAGCCTGTAAAAACGGAAGATATTATCGCGTATTTCGAGGAATACGGCGCGCCGTTAAAGGACTTTATTTGCGATACGGGTTTGTACCTTACGCAAGCAAACGCCGAAGGCAAAAATATTATGTTCGAGGCGCAACTTGGCGCGATGCGCGATATTGATTTCGGAATTCATCCGTATACTTCCTCCTCGTCTACCATAGCGGCGTACGCGCCTATCGGGGCGGGCGTACCGCAACTGCAACTTGATAATTCCATAGGGATTATGAAAGCGTATTCTACTTGCGTGGGCGAAGGCCCGTTCACGGCGGAATATTTTGGCGAGGACGCGAAAAAGCTCCGCGATTTGGGCGGTGAATACGGCGCGGCAACGGGTAGACCCCGCAGAGTCGGACCGTTCGACGTCGTAGCCTCCCGTTACGGCATCCGTTGTCAAGGCGCGAAAGAAATTGCGCTTACGAAAATGGATATTTTGTCGGGCTATGAGGAAATTGAAGTTTGCGTTGCGTACGAATTGAACGGTAAGATTATTCACGAATTCCCGTTCATCGACGTGTTGGACGATTGTAAACCGGTCTTTGAAAAGGTAAAAGGTTGGAATTGCGATATTTCCGCTTGCCGTAAAAAGGAAGATTTACCCAAAGAGGCGCTTGCGTATATCGAATATTTGGAAAAGGCTTGCGGTTGCAAGATTAAATACGTATCGGTTGGCGCGGAACGCGACGCGTACGTAGAAATGTATTAAGCGAAAAAAAACCGACTTTTGCAAAAGTCGGTTTTCCGTTTTATGCGTTTTTCGTATATGCGGTATAACGAAATTCGTTTCAAAAATTTTATCGCAACGGTTGAAATATTTTTTTTGGTATAGTATAATAATAAACGAACGAGAACGTTGAAGAGGTTAAAAACAATGAGTATTCGTATCGGTATTTACGGTTATGGCAATTTAGGGCGTGGCGTAGAGCTTGCGTTGACGCAAAACGACGATATGCAAGCGGTGGGCGTGTTTACCCGTCGCGACCCGTCTACTTTAAAAACGTTGACGGGAATCCCCGTGTATACGGCGGACGAAGTAAAAAAATACGCAAACGATATCGACGTAATGATACTTTGCGGAGGGAGCGCAACCGATTTGCCCACGCAAACGCCTGCGTTGGCGGAGCATTTTAACGTGGTGGACAGTTTCGATACGCACGCAAAAATTCCGCAACATTTGCTTGCCGTAGATACGGTTTCCAAAAAATCAGGTAAAACGGCGATTATTTCCGCGGGTTGGGACCCCGGTATGTTCTCGCTTGCCAGACTTTACGGGGAAACGGTATTGCCCGTCGGCGAAACGTATACCTTTTGGGGTAAAGGCGTAAGCCAAGGTCACTCGGACGCGATACGGAGAATCGAAGGCGTTGCGGACGCAAAACAATATACCATTCCCGTGCAAAGCGCGATGCAAGCGGTGCGCGAGGGCAAAAATCCCACGCTTTCTACAGCGGAAAAGCACGAACGGGAATGTTTCGTCGTGGCAAAAGAGGGCGCGGATAAAGCGCGGATAGAACGGGAGATTAAAACGATGCCCAACTATTTTGCCGACTATAATACGACGGTGCATTTCATTTCGCAGGAGGAGCTTAACGAAAAACACGGCGGTCTTCCTCACGGTGGCGTGGTGATACGTAGCGGGGAAACGGGTGGCGCGCACAAACACGTCGTTGAATATAGCTTAAAATTGGATTCCAACGCCGAATTTACCGCCTCCGTATTAGTAGCTTGCGCAAGAGCGGTATACCGCTTGAACGGGCAAGGGGTAACGGGCTGTAAGACGATTTTGGATATTCCGCCCGTATATCTTAGTGGAAAAAACAGGGAAGAATTGATTGAAAAATTGTTGTAATATTAGATGAAAAACGTTAAAAAACGGAGTTTTCCAAATTGTGGATAACTCCGTTTTTTTCTTGCGCGTAACAGAATAAATTTTCCAATTTTTTGCGTAAAATGCTTGACAAACGTCAGGGGGGGGGGTATAATGATTGTATGATGAATTTTGTGTGAGTTCTATGTGGAAAAATATACGGAGGTAATATTAAAATGAACTACATTGAAAGCAATTTAAGAAAAGATGAACAAGTTGTTATTCGTGCAAAAATTAGTTGGTTGACCTTGATTGCACCCGCTTTGTCTTGCATCATCGGTTGGGTTATCGCGTTTTACCTTAAAGGGTTGGAGCTTGATAACATGCCGGAAAGTATGGCGACGATACTCGGTTACGTAGCTATCGTTATCGGCGTACTTTTCACCCTTCCCCTCGTTAAGAGAATTCTTTTCAACCTTACGACGCACCTTGCAGTAACGAACAAGCGCGTTATCGGTAAAGTCGGCGTATTGAAAATCGATACGATTGACTATCCCATCGACAAAGTTGATAACGTTTCCTTCAAAGCAGGTTTCTTCGGCAACATCTTCAAATATGCAACCGTACAAATCGGTAGCGTAAGCGGTGAAAAGAAATTAATCAATTCTATCGGCAACGCGCAACAATTTAAAAACAACGTAACCGACGCGATTGAAAAGCACGCTGAAGAAGCGAGAAGAGCGCAAGCTGCGGAAATCGCCGCTGCGATGGCAAATAAATAAAAATAAGGACTACAACTCACACGGAACAACGTAAAAACACTCGTCTTTGAAGATAAGACGAGTGCTTTTATTGATAAGGCTCTGTCACGTCACTTGGTTGATTTTTTACGGAAAAATCCTACGAAATACTTCGTATTAGGCGCGGTTACATACCGTTTCGTATGCGCCCTTGCCTAATACTTGTCTTTCTTGCATTTTTCTCGTAAAAACACAGAAAAATAGATTTTTTGTTAATCAACCATTCTTTGTGACATAGCCTTTTGTAAAAACGGTATTTCCCTTCGCGTGGTACGCCAAGACAAAGCGTGCAATTTATGAAAGAGATTGCCACGGCAACGTTCGTTGCCTCGCAATGACTGAAAAGTGTCATTACGAGGAGCGAAAGCGACGAAGTAATCCCGTGGTGTAAAGTGCATTACCTCGCCTCTCTGTCACTCTGGAGCGAAGCGATAGAGTCTACAAGATTCTATCGGTCACTTCGTTCCCTCCAGAATGACACTCTACCTGTCATTACGAGGAGCGAAAGCGACGAAGTAATCCCAAGGAAGAAAGAGATTGCCACGTTTACGTCTTAGAATGACAGTTCAAAAACACGCTTACTATGGGTTTACGACACAAAAACGCGTATACGTATACGCGTTTTTGTGTTTTTTTGCTTAATTTGCCTTTAAATCACCGCGTTTTATCAGCAAAATAAAAAAAGGGTGGGGGAGGGTATAATTATCGCATGGAGGTGATTTGCGGAAGGGATAAATTTGTTAGAAAATAGTAGTTTTTTTGTTGCTTTTATAAATATTTATAAAATATTTAATAAAAAGGGAAATTCTTTGTGAAACGCATTGACAAATACGGAAAAATGTGATAAAATATTTTCGAAGTAACATCGGATAGTGTATTCGTGGAACGGTTGCGTCTTAAAAGTTCATTCGATTACCCATAATCGATGTAATTTTTTTCTAAAGCTATGTAGCAAATGCTTTCAAGTCTAAGAGGAGGAGAAAAATGGAGGCGCAACGTGAAAAAATACGTACGGCATTAATGGACGGCGTGATAAAGGTGGTTGTAAACAACGGTTTTGACAAAGCCACCACGCGCGCTATTACGTCAAGCGTATCGGACGTCAGGTTGAACGACGCGTACATTTACCGCTACTTTCAAGACAAGGAAGATTTGTTTCAAAAAACGTTTATGCGGGCGGATAGAAAATTCATTCAAACGATAAACGATAACCTGCATTATATCGAAGAAACGGACGTAGAAATCAAAGAACGCTGTCGAAAGCTTTGGTATGCCTGCTGGGAGTTCCTTTTAGGGAATAAAGACGAATACATTTTTTACTTGCGGTATTACTATTCTGCGTACTTCAAGGAATATGCGTTAAAAGAGCATATGGCGCTTTATAAAGCGTTTATGGAACGGTTTGAAAAATACGTTCCGCAAACGAAGGACGTGGCAGGTATGATGCATACGCTTTTAGAGTTTGCGTTGAGCGAGCTTGCGAAAGCGGACGACCCGAATCTTCGTTTAAACGAACGGGAAAAGAGAAATTTTGAATTGGTTTGGAATATAATTTTATTGTATTTTTCATAGAATAAATGCGACAAGATTGTGGAGATGGATAGCGTATGAAAAATAAAAACATCAATATGTTGTTGGTAGCGTTGTGTTTATTTGCGGTAATATCGATTATGCTTATCGTGTTCCTCGATAAAGCGCACGACGATTTCAAAGAAGACATAAGAATCAACGCAGACGGCGTAACGGAAAAAACTTTAACGGTTAAAAATTTAAAATTGACCCCTACGCAAAAGGCGGAATACGAAATACACCTTACCTGCGCGGCGAGCGGTGGCTACGATTTTTTCCTTGACTACGAGGAAACGCAAGACGGCGGTATGAAGAATTTCGTAAGCGTTACCGTTCTTTGCAACGACGATAACGTTTATCAGGGAAGTTTGAGCGAACTTTTGGATAAAGACGCAATCGTAGAATTCGACGGAACGTTAGAGGCGGAAGAACCGCTTATCGTGACGATACGTTACGAAATGCCCGAAACCGTCGGCAACGACGCCCAAGGCACGTCAGCCGATTTTAAAATACATCTTAAGGTGAAAAAAAATTAATCAACAGTTGAAAAAGTCAAACGATTGAAAGGGAATTATATGGAAAAGCGGAAAATAGTGGGAAAAGTAGCAAGAATCATCGGAAACGTATTGCTGTATATGTTCATCGTCATAGCGGTGCTTGGCGTTATCTTAACGATAACGGGTAAAAAGGACGCGGACGGCGCAACGACGATATTCGGTAAGCAAATGCGTATCGTGCAATCGCCTTCAATGGAAAAATGCGACGATACGGACGTGAGCGGTTACGAGATAAAAGACATTCCGACAAAATCAATGGTTTTTATCGAAGTCGTACCCGAAGATAAGAACGAGGCGGAAAAATGGTACGCGGACGTAAAAGTCGGCGACGTGTTGACCTTTAAATACGTGTACGTTCGTCAAGAAACGATAACCCACCGCGTTACGAAAATCGAAGAAAAAGAAACGGGCGGATATATCTTTCATTTAGAGGGCGACAACAAAGCCGAAGAGTCGGAAACGCTTACGCAAACGATAGATACGTCGCTCGATAACTCGCCCAATTACGTCGTGGGTAAAGTAACGGGTAAAAGCTATTTTCTCGGTTTGCTCGTTTCTACGTTGAAAGCTCCGGCGGGAATCGTATGCGTCATTATTTTACCGTCGTTGATAATTATCGTTTTGGAAATTCTTAAAATCGTCCGTATGTTCCACAAGGAAAGAAAGAAGAAGGACGAACAGGTAAAAGAAGAACAGCAAAACGAGATAGAAGAATTAAAACGTAAGCTCGCGCAATTAGAGGCAAATCAAACGCCACAAGCGGAAAATACGCAGGCGGAAAGTACGAAAGAATAAGGAAATAACGACGAGAGTCGTGATAATAAAATAAAAACTTTTTAGAAAGGAGTAAAAAGTATGGAAATTTTATTTATGGTGTTTATGGTAATCGTTTCGATTATGGCGTTGTTCGCCGTAATGGTTGTCTTCAGAGACGTGGTAAAAGAAATTCTTTTAGCGCGCCGTGAAAGAAACGCTACCGCAAACGTGGCGCAACAAGCGCCTGTGGCAGAACCTGTGGTAGAGCAGGCAGTAGAAGAACCCGTGGAAGCCCCCGTGGAAGAAGAAGTAGTAGAAGAAACGGCGGAAGAAACGGTGGAAGAACCCGTGGAAGAAGAAGTTGCAATCACGGAAGAAGACGACGGAAAAATCAGTTTCTCCGCAAAGCAACAACAAACGTTAGATGAAAAATATCTTGCGCTCTCTTCCGAAGCAAAGAATTGGTACGACGAAATTATCAAGTACGCGTCGGCTGTTGAAAACAGTAAACGTTATAAAAACGCGCGTTACGAAGAATATAAAGTCGGTAAAAACCGTCTTGTCCGTTTGTTGATTAAACGCGGTGTGATTAATTGCGAATTTATCTTACATAACAGCGATTTCAGAAACTACGTACAAGAAAACAAAATCTCCGTAAAGCAATCCGCAACGACGATGCTCGTAGAAGATGCTACAACGGTTGACGCGGTAAAGAACAGTATCGACATCGTAGTATCGGCTATCGCGGAAGAAAAGGAATATAAAAAGCAATTAGCGAGAGAAAAACGCAGAGCGGCAAGAGCGAACAGTAAAGCCGTTGCGGAAGAAACTGAAACGGAAAACGCGTAAGCGTCCGCTTGGAGCGAAACGCTCTAAATTACGATATATATAGTTATATATTATATAAATTAAGGAAGTAAATCCTAATAAAACCGTTGTTTGACGCGTGTAAACGCGCCTACATACAAAAAATCTAAAAAAAGGAGGTAGAAAATCGTGACAACAAAAAAGAGAAGTATCCTTTTATCCATTTTGACGTTGATGCTTTGTTTGGCGCTTGTGGCTGTCGGTACGTACGCACTCTTTTCCGATCAAGTAACGCTTGAAAACCACTTGCAAGCGGGAACTTTGGACGTTACGCTTACGCGTACGAGTTTGAAGACGAAAACGTTGGACGACACAACGGGTTTCCTCGTGGATAATCCCGTAAACGACGAAGACGTGGACTTTTCCAAACCTACCACGAGAAACGTATTCGATCTTGAAACGGGTGATTTGATTGTTCCGCAAAGTTCGTATTTGGCAGAAATGAAAATCGAAAACAACAGCGACGTAGCGTTTAAGTATTGGATTGAAGTCGTATTGAAAGATTCGACCGACCCTGCTTTTGCTGAACAACTTGACGTAAAAGTAACGACGGAAAAAATGCCACAAGGAACTTCAGCTACTTTAAGTGCAGGGTTGAAAGTTGGAAGTGAACAAACGCCGATTGGTACGTTGGCGAAAGGCACTTCGCAAACGTTCACCATTAGCGTAACGTTTGTCGACGATAATAACGTGAACAACGATGCGATGAATGATGAGTTGAATTTCGACATCGTCGTGCACGCAGTACAAGAAACGGAAGATCCGAACGCTTAAAAGCAGTAAATCGACCTCATTCTTACCGCTCTTAGGGGAAGAGGCGAAACGGCTGGTAAGAGCAAAACTAAATTATATAGGAGTAATAAATAAAATGAAAATGAAGAAAACAGCATTAGCGTCTTCCGTAGCAACGATTGCACTTTGCTCGACGCTTATTGCAGGTTCGACTTTCGCGTTATTCACGACGCAAGACAAGGTCAACGTAGCAGTTACTGCAGGTCAAGTAGCGCTTACGGCAAATCTTGTGGACGATTCTCTTAAAACTTGGTCGCTTTACGAAACGGAAGCCGACGCACGTACAGACGGTACGTTCGTCAACGGCGGTACGGCGGAAATCACGGACGAAGCAAACGTCAAAATTGATTTGATGACGCCCGGCGACGTTGTGAAATTTACGATTGACGTAGAAAACGCAAGCAACGTACATACCCAATACAGAGTACGTATGGTTTCGACCAACAGCGACCCCAACGTAGTAGATTTAACGCCCGCGCTTACGACGACGGCGATTATCGAAGGCGTAGAATACGCGGTAACGGGTAGCGAAAACGCAACGCTTTGGAAGTACGTAGAAGCGAACAAGGAGATCAAGGATATCGAAGTTCGCGTAGAATTCCCCAACACGGACGATTCGTTCGGACCTGAAAACAAGGACAACGCTTATCAAAACGGCCACGCGGATATTACGTTTATCGTAGAAGCGGTACAAAGCAACGCGAAGATTGTTGCTTCGGACGAAGCAAGCTTGCAAGAAGCTTTGCTTAACGGTGCGGTGGCAGTCAGCGGTAACGGCGCGACGGTAAACACGGAAGGCCTTGACCTTAATAAAAAGGACGCTGCGTTGGAAGACGTTACGATTGTTGCACAAGGCGGAGAGGGCTACGGTATTGCTTATTACCAAGGCGAAAAATTAACGCTTGGCGCAGGTGCAACCATTCAAGCGAACAACGACTACGGTATTCTCGTTGTGCAAAACGGTGGCGATATCGTGTTGAACCAAGGCAGTAAAATTGTAAACACCCAATCTGGTGGTGCTTGTATCGGTGTAATGCCTTATCCTAATCAAGAAGTAAATATCTATTTGAACGACGTTGATTTATTGGAAGGCGATGTCGGTATTTACATTTTAGGCGCGATGGCGGGTTCGAAGGTAAATCTTCACTTCCCCAATGAAGAAGTGATGAATCACTACGTTGGTAGGGTAAAGAAAGAAAATAACTTTATCGACTTGAATGACCCTTACGTATCGTGGATCATCGGCTAAAAAAAACAAATCAAAAAAAGACAAATTGCTTTAAATAAGCAACAAGGAGGTAATAATGGACCGTTATAAATTTAAAAAGAGCTCGTTTATTATAGCGGTGTTGGCTATATTACTGTGCCTTGTATCAATCACAGGCGCAACGCTCGCTTTGTTCACAAGTGACGTAAACGACGGAAAAATCGGTATAAATGCGACGGCAGGCGACGTGAAGGTGGATATCGTGGATATTTCCGATAATCCCCAAACGCTCGTCGGCGACGTTTTGAATTTCCAAACGTCATCAAACAAAAAAGAAATTCTCTTCGAACCGGGCGCAACGTATTATACCGAGGGTTTCCGCGTGAAAAATTTAGGGAACATTCCCATCAATTTCATACTTTACGTTAGCGAAGACGGCAAAACCTCTAAAGATTTCGCGGACGCGTTTGACGTTTGGATTACAACCAATCCAGACGATATTCAAAACGCTGAAAAATTACGTGAATTTAGCGGTCGGTTGGAAGTTGGACAAAGCAGTGGTGCGTACTATTTGGTCTTTAAAATGAAAGAAACGGCAGGAAATGAATTCCAAGACAGATCGTTCACGGGCGTAGGCATAACCGTCAACGCGGTACAAGGTAACGTCAATCTTGGATAAAGGAGAAAACATATGTCAAAGGAACAAATAAAAAAAATACTCGGCATCGCGTCTAAAGTGGTGACGTGGATAGTCGTAGCGTTTGCGGTTTTTATGATGATTTTCACCATTTTTTCCGTACGAACCTTCGACAATAACGAACGGAGTATCTTCGGTAGGAAGTTTTATATCGTACAAACGAACTCAATGAGTTTGTCCGAAAAAAATAAGGACGATGAGGTGCATTTCGATGCAGGCGATATCGTTATTATTAAAAACGTAGACGACCCGTATTCGTTGCAAGCAGGCGATATTATTTCGTTTATTTCCCAAAATTCGGTGAGCTTTAACGAAACGGTAACCCACCGTATCCGCGAAGTAAAATACAACGAGAAAGGTAGAGTAGAAGGCTACGTAACGTACGGTACGAATACGGACACGAACGACGAACAAATTGTAGAACCCGAATACGTATTGGGCGTGTATAGCGGAAAACTTCCTAAACTTGGTCATTTCTTTCAATTCTTAAAGTCAACCCCGGGATATATCGTGTGTATTCTCGTCCCGTTCTTGCTCCTGATTCTCTATCAGGGCGTAAACACCGTGCTGTTGTTTAAAAAATACCAAAAAGAAAAAACAGCGGATTTGCAAGCGGAACGCGAACAAATCGCCGAAGAACGCAAACAGTCGGAACAAATGTTACGCGAATTAGAGGCGTTGCGTGAAAAATTGGCGCAATCGGGTGTGGATATCTCTACGCCAGCGTCAGCGCAACAACCTACTACGGAACAGGAAAGTTTCGAAGAAAAGCAAGAAATCTTTGACGAAGAATAAAAGATACGCTCGACGTGTTTTCCTCAGAACTTGCCACGGCAACGTTCGTTGCCTCGCAATGACTGTAAAGTGTCATTACGAGCATAAGCGGAGTAATCCCACGGAAGAAAGGGCGTTACCTCGTCTTTCTGTCACTTAAGGAGCGAAGGGCTTTAGCCCTGTTCCCTGTCACTCTGGAGGGAACGAAGTGACCGATAGAGTCTAAGAAAGATTCTATCTCTCCGCTATAGAATGACACTTTCCCTGTCATTACGAGCAAGGTTGCGAAAGCAACCGCGTGGAGCAAATCCCAAAAATAGCAGTACAATTAGAAGGAATAATCTTTATGAAACCCACCTTGAAAAGACATTTTCGCTACGGGGGG
>SVIX01000068.1 GCA_015069285.1 Clostridiales bacterium
GTGGCGCGATAAAATTATTATCGTCAATTCCTACCGTTAATACCTTATGTTTTGGCGCGGAAACGGCGGATAAACTTGCTTTTAAATCCGCGTCGAAATATTTAGCCGACGAACCGCGCGAGGTATCTTTAAAGATAAAACAAGCTTTAGACGAGGGCGTGAGCTACGCCAAGGCGCGCGCGCAAGCGTTTGCAGGCTTTATCCCTCTTGATTTGCTCCTTTCTCCTAATAATATATTAGGATTAGAATACACGAAAGCAATTTACCGTCAAAACGCATCCATTGACATTTTACCCATCGAGCGTCAAGGCGCGGGATATTCGGAAAACGCGATTTACAGCAACTTTTCTTCCGCGAGCGCCTTACGCCTCGCCATTCAAAACGGTCAATCGCTTGGCGACAATTTACCCAAGTACGTTCTCTCCGATTTACCTTCAAAAACATCCAACGGGTTAGAGCTGTTGGAAAAATACGCAATACTCAATAAAAAGGCAAGCGAAATCGCAAAAGTTTGCGATTGTAGCGAAGGCTTGGAAAATGCGTTTAAACGCGTTGCGTCGGAAAATAAGCCTCTTGTAGAATCTCTTACCTCTACAAGATACACCGCCTCGCGTATACGCCGAATCGCCTTACAAAACCTATTAAATATTGAAGAACAATTTATACGGGATTGTTTGCAAGCTCCCTTATATCTTCGCGTTTTAGGCGTAAAAAAAGGGCGTAACGACGTATTGTCTGCATTAAGCGAAAGTCCTTTTTCTTTACTCGTTCGACCTCGCGACAAAGAAAAATTGCAAGGCGTGGCAAAGGAATGTTTTGAAAAGGATATTTTCGCGGAAAAAGTATATTCTTTGCTTTACCCTCCCGTTTCTTTCTAAAACCCCTTCTATAAAGTTTACGATAAATTCAAAATCCCCCCAAAAGTTGGTTGAAACTTTTTTGGGGGGATACTGTTTTTATGCTATACGATGCTTAATTAAAAGACTATCTTTAATTCTTTAGCGATTGCTTGTTCTTTGAAATATACTTTATCGCCTTCTTGCGTAAACGAAACCGCATTTCCGTCGATGATTACTTCCGTAGCACTCTTACCGCTCGGCAATCCAAACGCTTGCAAAGAAATGGGCGCGTTTTCAACGGCGAAACGACAGGTGTTTCTCTCAAAGTAAACCGTTCCCCAAGATTGCGCTACGCTCCACAAATATTGCGCGCCGTCTTGTTTCTCGGGATTAAATCCAACGTATTTTTTCGTCATATCAAAGGTAAATCCGCTATATATCGGCAACAAGGCATACGAAGCCATTGCGCGCGCGTAATTGATACCGCATTCCACTTCGCTAAAAGGATTGCGTTTTTCACCGTCGTAACGGTCACGCACCGCTTTTACCATCGTTTCGCCCTCTTGATTAAATCCTTCCGCGAGCATTAAACCAGCCAATGCGTATTCAAACCCCGTCATGACTTCTTCGTTGTAATGCATAGGGTTCATCGGTCTATAAACCCCTTCGGGATATTCGCAAATAATCGTACCGCTTTCGTCGTTGTACGCAAATACTCTCCAGAAGTTCGTAACCTCACGCATGGATTCTTTGTAATTGTACTTATACAAGCTCTTTAACGCAGTCTTCTTTTTATCTTCGTCAAACATCATCGGACGACCTATAATATGCGCGTGCCATTCCGACAGCATTTGGTCGATAATACAACCGTCGCCGATTTGAAATCTGATTTCACCCGTTTCCTCGTTCCAATACTTGGGGAGATTGAATTTATCAATTAAACTTTTATCTTTCAAATCGATTTTTTGCGTGAAATATTCACCGTTGAACAGGTTTTCATTCATCCACTTTTTGCCCTTTTCGTATAAATCGCGGTACTCCGTAACACGCGCTTTATCTCCAAGCCACTCGGCAATTTCCGCCGCGCAATCAAGCGCCAATAAGTACATACCTTCCAACCACGAGCAAGGTCCTATTAACTCGATATCCAAGGTATGATGTTGAAGTCCTTCCAACACGCCGTCCTTATCCGCGTCCCAAGCACTAGGATTTTCCTTCGACCACGCAAATTCAACCATTTTGAATACGTTCTCGGCGTTGGCTTTCATCCATTCGTCGTCACCAGAAATCTTCCATTCGCGATAAGACTTAAAAACCTCACCCATTTGACCGTCAAGACAAGCAAAATACGTCAATTCCGGACGCTCGTATATAGGCGAAACGGGCGGTCTGCCAAACGGCAAATCTACCCTAAAGCACGTAGAACCAAATTCGTTCATAGCGTATTTTGTGAAAGATTCTCTAATCGACCTTTCCAACTTCGGGAATAAGAAGGGTACGGCGTACGCGTAATTCCAAACGTGTTGACAGCTCCCCGCGCAAGAGCCAAAGGTCTCGTGAACACCTTCCCAGCCCCATAACGTTCCGTCGTCAGTACGTAATACCGTGGAGGATTTTAAGATAGACAAGTTTGCCGAAATTGCGTCAATCACGAACGGAGGCAAAGAGCTATTAAATAAAGCGTTTTTAAATTTCTCCGTCTTCGCGTATAATTCGTCAAAACGTTCCAACGCATAAGTCGCGCTCTCGAACGAAGTCTTAAACTGCGTAGCGTAATAGTTTTTCCAAGTAACGTCCTTGCCGTTCTCGTCTTTATACGGCGTCCAATAATTATAGTAATTGGGTACGTTCCAGGCAAGCACAAAACGAATCTTTTTCTTTTCGCGGGGTTTTACGGACACGTAAGACGCAACCGTACCGTGGTCAGCCGTACCGTGGTCCTTTTCCGTCAAATCCGTATATATTAGCTGACTAATCCGTTTTTGTTGCATAAAGTCGTACCAATACGTTCTAATGGAGTCTTTAGCGCACTCTCTATGCCAACATACGCGCGTCGCCACGTCGTCGCTATCCGTCAAAAGGCAAAGGTCGGTATACCCGATTTCGTCTTCTCCAAGGTTTGCGCAACCGAAATACAGACCTTGCATATTATCCTTGCTTATTTCTTTGTTAAAGCCTTTTTTCGCAACGTTTTGCACGGAAAAAGCGATTGCATATTCTATTTCTTCATCCGTTACGTTTTCAATTTCCCATTCAAAAAATGCAACGGGCAAGCTCGAATTAAAATCGTCGTGCGGTATAAAAGGGTTGAATGCACAAAGCTTTACCTTTGCAGGGAAATCTTTATCCGTAAAGGTAAGATTCGCAAGAGGAAATTCGCCGTCAAAATCCACGTTTCTAAAACGGGGAAAACCCAACATAGACGCCATCGCAGAACCAGAAGCCCCGCGTCTCGGATAGTATTTATACAAATCGTCCTCGTTCCCTTGCAAAACTTTCACTAAGTTTTTTCCTTTGTAATTCGCTTTTATAGCAAAATGCGAATAACAATTCTTCGAATTTCTATTCGGTCGATTAAAAATATCCCAATCGATTAATTCGCCCGTGCCTCCAAGCCCAATAGAACCCGAACCGATTCCACCGAGAGGGAAAGAAATATTGCGTGTTTTTTCGTTTTGATACATCATAATTGTATCCCTCCATTTTTACTTACCTATATTATAACATATATTTTTGAAAAAAGCATAACAAAATTTCTGAATATTATAACAAAATTTGGTTTTTTTGAAAAATAAATATTCTTCTACAAAAAAATAGAACGATTGATTTTCCAACCGTTCTATTTTGGAGCTACTAGTTTCGCTCGGACCGGCGACCTTTTGCCTACCCCAAAAATGCTTTCATTTTTGAGGACTCCGATTTTTAATCAGCAGGTCTTGACGGTCCTAGACAACAAAAAAATAGAACGATTGATTTTTCAACCGTTCTATTTTGGAGCTACTAGCCGGACTCGGACCGGCGACCTTTTGCCTACCCCAAAAATGCTTTCATTTTTGGGGACCCCGATTTTTAATCAGCAGGTCTTGACGGTCCTAGGCAACAAAAAAAATAGAACGATTGATTTTCCAACCGTTCTATTTTGGAGCTACTAGCCGGACTCGGACCGGCGACCTGCTGATTACGAATCAGCCGCTCTACCGACTGAGCTATAGTAGCAAGTGCGTTCTTAACGAAAGCTTGTTTATTATACCCTATCAACGAGAAAAAAGCAAGCGTTTTATTGCCATTTTTTAAAAATTTTCTATCTTTTTTGAAAAAATTCATTTTATATGCAAAATTCCTCACTTAATCGCAAGTAAGAATCGCATAAATGGCATAATACGTACCGTAAATCTTTCAAGTAAACAACCGATTGCAAAATATTTGATAATTTTTCGTCCGCAACTCGGCAAATCTTATCAAAT
>SVIX01000069.1 GCA_015069285.1 Clostridiales bacterium
GAAATGGCAAAGCGGAAACCCTATGGGCTACGAGGCGTAATTTCTTTTGATAAAGATAGATAAAATTATCCGTTCCCGCCGTAAAACCTTGGCGTTGTCCGTTGACGAGTTCGGACGGTTGACGGTCCGCGCGCCCATCGGCGTTTCCGAGGAACGAATTTTTTCGTTCGTGACGAAAAAGGAAAAGTGGATACGGGAAAAACAAACGGAGAAACGCGCCTTTCTCATTCAAATGCCCGGCGATGACTTGAACGGGTACGCGTTTTCGTTACTTGGCAAAAGTTGTAGCGTACGGCTGACGGACGAACGGGCGGTACGATTTGACGCGGACGCTTACGAGTTATTCGTTCCGCGTGCCCAAGCGATGCCAAAACTCGTTCGCTGGTTGCAAAGCACAGCCGAAGGGTATTTTCAAGCGTTGACGGCGAAAAAAGCCGAAGAAATGCAAGTGACGGTAAAAAAGGTAAGTATTTCCAAAACGCGCGGTTGTTGGGGGCAATGCTCCAAAGAAAACGAAATTAAGTACAGTTACCGCGCGCTATTTATGCCCCGAGAGGTTACGGAGTATCTCGTGGTGCACGAGTTGGCGCATATACGGCATAAAAACCACTCGGCGCAGTTTTGGGCGGAAGTGCAAAGATTTGCACCCGATTTCAAAACGAGTCGAAAGAAGTTGAAAGACCGTGGAATTTATATGCATTTGTTTTAACGGATTGCGTTTAGATTGTACGCGATTGCGGTATAAAATAAGAAGAAGAAACTTCCGAAAGAGGAAAGTATGTTAGAGTTAAAAAACGTCAGTTATCGCGTAGAAGATAATGCTCAGGAAAAATATATATTAAAGGACGTAAGCTTAACGCTTGACGAACGGTTCGTGGCGTTTACAGGTCCGAACGGGGGCGGGAAATCCACGCTTGCCAAAGTAATTGCAGGGATTATTACGCCTACCTCGGGTAAGATTTTATTGGACGGCGAAGATATTACGAATTTGTCTGTGACGGAGCGCGCAAAAAAAGGCGTTTCGTACGCTTTCCAACAACCCGTCCGTTTCAAGGGCTTAACCGTTCGCGATTTAATAACGATAGCGTCGGGAAAGCAGTTGAAAGTATCGGACGCGTGCGCGTATTTATCCGAAGTGGGTATGTGCGCGAGGGATTATATCGACCGCGAGGTAAACGCTTCGCTTTCGGGCGGGGAATTAAAGCGTATTGAAATTGCGACCATTTTGGCGCGCAGTACCAAACTTTCCATATTCGACGAGCCGGAAGCGGGTATCGATTTATGGAGTTTTGGCAATTTAATTAAGGTCTTTGAAAATATGCACGAAAAGACGAAGGGGAATATTTTGATTATTTCCCATCAGGAGCGTATTTTAAATATCGCGGATAAAATCGTGGTTATTGCAAACGGTCAAATCAAAACGCAGGGCAAAAAAGAAGAAATTTTGCCCGAACTTCTCCGTGGCGATTCTTGCAAAGTGCTTACGGAAAAATTGTAAAAGGAGGACGGTATGGACGCTATTGAAAAGGACTTACTTTTACAAATCGCAGATTTACACGGCGTACCCGAAGGCGCGTACAATATTCGTGGAAACAGCGAATTAAAGGGTAGAAACACAACGGAAAATATCGACATCGTTACCAAAACGGACGGAAAATCGGGGATAGATATTTATATAAAAGCAGGCACGAAAAACGAAAGCTTGCATATTCCCGTTATCATTTCTAAAGCAGGATTGCAAGAGGTGGTATATAACGATTTCCACGTTGGCGAGAACGCGGACGTCGTTATCGTTGCCGGTTGCGGAATTCATAACTGTGGCGGTGTGGATATGACTTCCCGTCACGACGGCGTGCATACCTTTTTCGTCGGGAAAAACGCCAAGGTTAAATACGTAGAAAAGCATTACGGTGACGGGGACGGAAAGGGTAAAAACGTGATGAACCCCGAAACGGTGGTCTACTTAGACGAGGGCGCGGAAATGTTTTTGGAAACCACGCAAATCAAAGGGATTGACTCCACCAAGCGCTTGACGCGCGCTACGCTTAAAAAAGGCGCGAGCTTGACGGTCAAAGAAAAGTTATACACCCACGGAACGCAAGAAGCGGACACCGATTTCGTCGTGGATATGAACGGCGAAAATTCCCGCGTGGATATTATTTCCCGTTCGGTAGCCTCGGAAAACTCTATACAGCGTTTCGTATCGACGGTGAACGGGAACGCGCCTTGCTACGGGCATACGGAATGTGACGCGATTATTATGGATAAAGCGTCGGTAACCGCTACACCCTGCCTTTCGGCAAACCATATCGACGCGGAACTTATTCACGAAGCGGCGATTGGAAAAATTGCGGGCGAACAGCTTATTAAATTGATGACGTTAGGTTTATCCGAAAAAGAGGCGGAAGAACAAATCATCAAAGGATTCTTGCATTAACGCAATAAGTTGTACTACAACCAAAGGTCAAGGGGATAATCCCCTTGCAGATTGCAAAGACAGCGTCTTTGCGCCTCGATGGCAATCGCCGCCGTAAGGCGGAACAAAGCCTTCCACAAAGCAACCGTAGGTTGCGCCAAATACCGCGCAGGCGGTTTTGCACGAAGTGCTTTTTTATAAATTTACGTAAAAAGAAAGGCTCTGTCCCATCACTTGGTTGATTTTTCTCGTAAAAACACAGAAAAATAGATTTTTTGTTAACCAACCATTCTCTGTGACATAGCCAAAATAAAAAAGAAACAGGAGAATAAAATTATGAGTGAACTTGCTTACAAAAGAACGAACGTTTACGAAACGGCGGACGAAAAATTGATGAAGTCCATTTTCGAGTACGCGGAGGGATATAAAGTATTCCTTGATAACGGCAAAACGGAGCGCGAGGCTTGCGCTTTTGCCAAAGCGATGGCGGAGAAAAACGGTTACAAACCCTTTAAGTTCGGACAAAAACTGAAAAAAGGGGATAAGGTATATTACGATAACCGCGGTAAAAACATATACTTAATCAAAGTAGGGAACGGCGATATTGAAAAGGACGGGATTCGTATTATCGCGTCGCATATCGACAGTCCGAGAATTGATTTAAAACAAGTGCCGTTGTATGAAAGCGACGGTATCGCGCTTGCCAAAACGCATTATTACGGCGGTATCCGTAAATATCAATGGACGACCATTCCCCTTGCGTTACACGGCGCGGTGGCGTTGAAAGACGGTAGCGTTCTCAACGTTACGATTGGCGAAGACGAGGCAGACCCCGTATTCTATATCAGCGATTTGTTACCGCACTTGGCGCAAAAACAAAACGCAAAAACGCTCGGCGAGGCAATCGAAGGCGAGGGGTTGAATATTTGGTTTGGAAATATTCCTTATACCGTAACCGAGAACGAAAAAGATAAAACGGTAAAGGAAAACGTGTTGCATATTTTACACGATAAATACGGTATGGTAGAGGCGGATTTCCTTTCCGCAGAACTTTCCCTCGTTCCTGCGTATAAGGCGAAAGATATCGGTTTTGACCGCGCGCTTATCGGCGCGTACGGTCACGACGACAGGGTTTGTTCCTATCCTGCGTTTACCGCCCTTTTCGACGAAAAATCGGACGAGCGTACGGTTATGGTCGTGCTTGCCGATAAAGAAGAAATCGGTAGCGAAGGTACGACGGGTATGCAATGCGCTATCTTTACCGATTTAATCGACGCGTTGGCGTGTTCGTTTGGAACGACCTCTTCGGCAATTCGCGCAAACTCCAAATGCCTTTCTGCCGACGTAAACGCCGCGTACGACCCCAATTTTGCCGAAGTGCTTGAAAAACAAAACGCAACCTATCTTTCCTGTGGTGCAGGCGTAACCAAATTTACGGGTGCGCGCGGTAAGAGCGGTTCGTCCGACGCGGACGCGGAATACGTAGGGTTCTTGCGTAAACTCTTTGACGAGAACGGCGTAATTTGGCAAACGGGCGAGCTTGGAAAGGTAGATATCGGCGGTGGCGGAACGGTAGCCAAATATATCGCGAAAATGAATATCGATACGATTGACATCGGCGTCGGCGTTATTTCGATGCACGCGCCTTACGAAGTTATTTCCAAAGCGGACTTGTACGAAGAATATTTGGCGTTTAGAGCGTTTATTAAATAAAGAAAAACTCGAAATAAAAAAAACGAAGTAAAGGTTTTTACTTCGTTTTTTTGTATAGTAAAACCACGCCATAGTGGCGTGGTTCGGTAGAGGTTTACCGATGAACAATAGACAAAAAAACTCCGATTTTGTATAATAGAGTTGTGACC
>SVIX01000009.1 GCA_015069285.1 Clostridiales bacterium
TGTACGAAAGCGAGCAAAATACGAAGTATTTCGTAGGATTTTTCCGTAAAAAATCAACCAAGTGACGTGACAGAGCCTAATAAAAAAAACGGATAGAACCGCTCTCTATCCGTTCTTTTTTTTACGACTGTTTATCAATGACGTCTTTATATCCGCCGTCACCGTAGCGTACACATTTAGATACGCGCGCAAGCGTTGCGGAGGAAATTTCCGTTTCCTCTACGATTTCGTTATACGTTTTGCCCTGCAATAACATTTTTGCCGCGCGCAGGCGTTGACTCATCGCCTCTAATTCTTTTATCGTGCATAAATCGTCTAAAAACTTTTCCGTTTCCTCTATCGTTTCTAACGCGAGAAAGGCTTCGTACAATTCTTTACGCATCGTCTTATCGTTTTTTAAAGTCATACTTTTCTATCCCCTTATTCCGCCTTAGCAAAAAAAGCTTTCGTTTTATCGCTTTGCGGTTCGTCGAAAATTTGCGCAGGCGTACCCATTTCCTCTATCACACCGTCTGCCATAAAAATAATTTTATCCGACACGTTGCGGGCAAACTCCATTTCGTGCGTTACGATAATCATCGTTCTGCCCTCGTCGCGCAAAGTCTTAATAACCTTTAACACCTCGCCCGTAAGCTCGGGGTCGAGCGCGCTCGTCGGTTCGTCAAAACACAAAATATCGGGAGAAAGCGCCAAAGCGCGCGCAATCGCCACGCGTTGCTGTTGTCCGCCCGAAAGCTCGCAAGGGTAGTTGTCTTTTTTGTTTTCCAATCCCACGCGCGTTAAAAGCTCCATCGCTTTTTCTTCGTTTTTACAGCGCATTTCTTTGCGCATTTTACGGCGTTCGAAAAACTTGATGCCTTGCTCCTTCCAAGCGTTCTCCTCCTGCACGTCCATCGCAAGCGTTACGTTTTTCAACGCGCTGTACTGCGGAAAAAGATTAAAGTTTTGAAAGACCATACCAAAAGTCAGCTTTTTATCGCTAATGTTTTCCCTTTTTTCCCCGCTTGTGGGCAAAGGAAAGATAACTTCGCCGTCCACCGTAATCGTGCCATTATCCGCCGTTTCCAAAAAATTTAAGCAACGCAAAAGGGTAGTTTTTCCGTTCCCCGAAGACCCGATAACAGAAACTACTTCGCCTTTTTCCATTTCAAACGATACGCCCTTTAAAACTTCCGTATCGCCGAATTTTTTATATAAATCCTTCACTTCCAAAAACGCCATAACTACACCTTATAATAGGACAATTTCTTTTCTATATAATTAAATAAAACGGTAAGAAGTCCTACGAACAATAAATAGAACGCGCCTGCGTAGAATAACGGCCAAATAATCGCCTTGCTCGCAAACATATCCGCTACTTTGATAATTTCAATTACGCCGATAACGCGCGCCAACGCCGTATCTTTCACGAGCGTAATAATCTCGTTACTCATCGGCGGAATAATCCGCTTAACTACCTGCATAAATACGATTTTTCTGAAAATCTGTCCTTTGGTCATACCAAGCACTTGCCCCGCCTCGTACTGACCTTTGGGGATAGATTCGATACCGCCACGGAAAATTTCCGAAAAATACGCGGCGTAATTGATAACGAACGCGATTAAAGTGGCAATCAACGCACCGCCGTTGTCAATCCCCCAGTTAAAATACAAGTAATTGTCTAACTGACCAAACGGATTCGTACCCGTCTTGGAAAGCATACCGGGCAAATAGTACACGATGAAAAGTTGTAACATCAACGGAACGCCCCGTATAACCCATACGATTACTTTAAATACGCCTTTCACCGCTTTGATTTTGCTCATCGTGCAAAACGCAATCAATAACCCCAACGGCACAGCCAAAAGAAGGGTTAAAACGAATAATAAACAAGTTACCGCAAAGCCTTCGAGAAGGCTTTGCGTAACGGTAATAAACATCATATTCTATATTCCTTTTTGCTTTAATTGAACGAGTCTTCGTTATTTTTGCGAAGAATAATCCGTCACCAATTTCGTGGTAACGTTATACCTTTCCG
Source organism: Clostridiales bacterium (assembly GCA_015069285.1). Taxonomy (GTDB): domain Bacteria; phylum Bacillota; class Clostridia; order Christensenellales; family Borkfalkiaceae; genus Scatosoma. Next base: position 2,018 of record SVIX01000009.1, read on the forward strand.
CAAGTTCCATCATATAACCGTTTTGTAAATATTCTTCAAATTTCGCGTTGACTTTCGCCGTCAACTCGCTACCTTTCTTGAACCCAACCGCGTAATATTCTACGTCGATTTGAATACTCTCGTTAATGGTTATATTTGCAAAATCGCTTTGTCCTACGAGCGATTCCGCAAGCAACACGTCTACCACCGCGTATTGCGCCGTTCCCGCGTTTACCTCTCTAACCGCGTCCATTTGCGAGGCTACCGGTTTCGTGTTTGCGCCTTCAATCTCACTTGCGTAGCTTTCGCCCGCCGAACCGCTTTCGTACGCAACCGATTTGCCTGCCAAGCCCTCTTTCGTCGCCACTTCTTCCGTCGTCGCTAAACGGATAACGCATTGCGCGTTCATCATATAATGATAGGTAAAGTCTACTTTGTCCGCTCTTTGGATACCGTCGTCGTCCTCTACGTTTGCCGTAAATCCGTTCCAAATACAATCAATCGTGCCACCTTCAAGCTCCGAATATTTATTCGTCCACTCAATTTCTTTAAAACGCACTTTGTAACCCAATTCTTCAAACGTCTTTTTCGCAAGCTCCGTGTCAAACCCTACAAGCTCGCCTTTGTCGTTCGTGTAATTCATCGGCGCGTAATCGGTATAACCGACCGTAATCGTCTTTTCATCCGTTTTACAACACGCCAACGCGCCCAAACAACCTACCGTCGCTAAAACTGTCGCCATAACTTTAAATATCTTTTTCATTTTTTCTCTCCTTTGAGTAAATCACTTTACTCCGCTAAAGTATTTTTATGTGACTATTATACTTTATTACGATAAAGTTGTAAAGCGTTTTTGCGTACTTTTTTAAAAAAAATTAAAAAAAATTTTTTACAATAAACCGATTGCTTTGTTTTGGTGGAAATTCGCGCCGTATCGGCGCATTTTAAATGACGAACTACCCGTTAAGCAAAGCGGTATCAACGCTTTGCTTAACGGGTAGTTTTTTAGTTTTCATTTGTGTTGGTTATACCTCAAAACGGGAAACGAAGGTTTTATTTTTTAAATACGCTAACGCGCCGTCCAAATCGAAGGTCAATTTTTTCGCGACGAGATGTTGCCTCGTGGCGTTTTGCGCGCGGTTTTTTTGAGCGTCGCCGTATTTCATATCCCCAACGACGGGGCAGGCAATATGCGCCAGATGCGCGCGAATTTGATGCGTTTTGCCCGTATGCAATACCACTTCGATTTTCCACGTTCCGTCCGCTTGTTTTTGCGCGTTTTTGTATTCGGTAATAATTTTTTCACTTTCCTTTACGGGCGAATCGTAAACGCGCACGAGCGAACGCGATTCGTCCTTTTTTAAATAGGCGACCAACACGTCTTCCCGTTTAGGAAACGCTCCGAAACAACGGGCGAAATAAATTTTTTCCACGCGTTTTTCTTTGAACGCTAAAAGAAGGGCGCGTTCCGTTTCTTCGTTTTTAGCAAACGCCATAAGACCACGGGTATTTCTGTCCAAGCGGTGAATAAAAGCGTAGGCGTTTTCCTTCTTTTGCGTTAAATGCGCAAAAACGGCTTCGGAATTTACTCCGCTTTCTTTATCGACGATAAGCACGTTTTCGTCCTCGTAAACGGTTTCGTACGCCTGTTTTTCTTCCTGTTTCGGCGTAAGATAGTAACGCACGACGTCCCCGACTTGTAAAAGCAAATCGGTATCCGTTTTTTTACCGTTCACTTTAATTTCTCGGTTTTTCAAAAGCTGAGAAAAGTAAAAGGAGGCTTGCGGAGAATTTGCGTCTGTAAATTGTTTTAGGCTTTGCGCTTTATCGCAAACGAGTTCTATCATAGACATATTACGGTTGACGGATAAGTTCCACGGGTTTTTTCTTGGAGATTTTAATAATGGGCAACGCAGAAGAAATAACGGATAACAGCAAGCTCATTCCCGTTATCAACAGCACCTGTCTTACACCGAATAACGCAAACGACACGAAAATTTGCATCGTGTTTTTGATATACGAATTGACGAAAAGGCAACCAAAGGCAGAAAACGCGCTTGCCAAAACGCCGTTGATGATTGCGATAATTAAGCTTTCGCATAAGAACACGAGAAATACGTCCTTTCCGCACGCGCCAAGACCGCGCAACACGCCGACGCTACGCTTTTTGTTGGCGATACTCGTACTGATATAATTATACAACATAAACACGGAAAATACCGCCAAAGCAATCGTCGCGTATAAGAACAGTTTGGACGCTTGACGAATCATCGTTTCGTTCGATTCTATCGTAAGCAAAACGGAATTGTTGTACCAAGACAACGACAAGCCTTCGTCCGTCGTGAAATACTCCACGATTTTATCCGCGCTCTTTTTCACGCTTTGCGCAGAGAACAAAATTTTCGTGTAGTCGCCTTGCTTTGAATAAACGTTCAACTCGTCCATCAATTGGGGCGTCATCATTATTTTCATACGCGTAGAATCGACGTGATAGGAGCTATCCACGCCAAAATAAACGCCTACGATTTTCACGTCTTTTTCCACCGTTTCCCCCGTCTTACCCGAACGTAGTTTAAGCTTTGCCGTAAGGGGGCGCGGTTCTTTTTGCAAAACACTCAAAATTTCTTTGAGCGCCTCGCGGTTGGAATCCCTCGAACTGTGCGCAAACAGATTGAACAAAGAAGCGACACGCTCCGCGTCCTCGTCTTCCAGCGCGTTAATCTCTTTGGCGAACAAATTGCGTAAATTTTCGTAATGGATAAAGATTTCGTCGTCCGCCACGGGAATTTTTGCGCTTTGGGGATATTCGCCCGAAAAGAGCAACGTCTTATCCACGTCGTAGTTATCGACGTTATACACGTACCCCATCGCCTTTTTGGACTCTTTTACCCCTTCAACGTTTAAAAACCAATCATTGTTTCCGCCGTAAAAAACGTCCTCGATTTTTTCCGATTTTTTGTACGCGTTTTTATAACCTTCCTCTACGAACAGGCATTTATGCAATCCGCCGTCGATATACGCAGTATAATCTTCCATCAACGCGTAATAATTCGCGTCGTACGGGGGTAAATTTTTAATCACGTCGTATTTTTTAGGTATCTCACCGCAATCGATAAGCCCGACGATTTTATAGTTCCCGTCGCCGATACAAACGGTTTTGTCTATCAAGTCCGCGCGCGTGGCAACCTCTTTGCCGTTAAGCGTTTCGCCGTTCAAATAGAAGAGAATACAATCGGCAAGATAGGTGGATATTGCCACCTCTTTTAAGCTCTCCTTTACGATTCTATTATTGTCATACAAAAGTTCAGGGTATCTGCCCTCCACCACGCGACAACCAAATTCTTTCAACGCTTTTTCCGTAGGGGCAAACTCAACGAATCCGTTTACCGTGTTCGCGTAGTAGCTTTTTCCGATAACCCTATCCGATTCCGTTATTTCTAAAATGGAAGCGGAATGGTATACCCCGCCCGAAGTGTTCAAGCGGAAATCGAAAATTCCTTTCACCGCGCCGTCCGTTTCCTCCGCCAAACGCTCTATCACTTGCTCGGAAACTTTTACACCGTATTTATCCTCTCTGTCTTCATCGAGGATATACGACGCGTTCGCCACCACCGTCGAGTCTTTTTCAAGCAAACTGTTTTTTAATATCCTTGCCGTGTTGAAATTGGCTATCGTATCAAACAAACCAAACACCGCAAACGCCAACGCGGAAATGAGAATGGTAATAACCAATCTCACGGGTTTTACACCGAGCGATTTTACCCCCAAATACGCCGAACTTCTAAATTTCATTTTGCTATTTTTTAACGCAATCGGTTGCGTTTCTTTGCGTTCGACTTTCCCCGTCGCGCATTTTTCGCGATAGCTCGGATTTTCCGTGATTTCCAATTTCTTGCGTTCTTTTATCGCCGTCGCCACGACGTCTTTTTCCCTTTCGGAAAGTTGAGCGCCCTCGCGGATAACCAGCGTATCTTCTTGTTCGCTGACATTGCCTGCAATTTCCCGTTCGGCAAAGGTAATATCCTCCACGACCCGTCCGTCCACCAAACGGATAATTCTGTCGGCGTATTTTTCCGCAAATTCGTTATCGTGTGAAACGACGATAACCAATTTATCCTTAGACAGCTTTTTCAGCGTGTCAAACACCTGTTTTGCCGTTACGCTATCCAACGCGCCCGTCGGCTCGTCCGCCATAATAATTTGCGGGCGTTTAACGAGCGCGCGCGCTATCGCAACGCGCTGTCTTTGTCCGCCGGAAAGCTCGGACGGTTTGCGCGTTCGCAACTCCTCAATGTCCACCTCTTTAAAAAGACGGTCTATCTCCTCTTCGTCCGCCTCCCGACCTTGCAACTCTAACGCCATTTTGACGTTATACTCAACGGTATATTCCGCCAAAAGATTATATTCTTGGAAGATAAACCCGACGAAGGTATTACGATAAGCGTCGTATTCTTTGGGCGAGAACGCGGAGAAACTTTTATCTTGTATAAAAATATCCCCCTCGTCTATCGCGTCAAGTCCGCCGATGACGTTCAACAGCGTCGTTTTTCCGCAACCGCTTTTCCCCGTCACGAACACCATACCCGCAGTCGGAAAGGTAAGCGATACGCCGTTCAAGGCGTACACTTCCCCTGCTTTCGTTTTATACTTCTTCTTTACCTTCTTCAGTTCCAGCATCCTGTTTTTCCCTCCTAAAAATCTGCGCTCTGAATAAAAGCAAGTTCATCGCGATAAAAAAAGCAATCAAAATGACGAGCGTCAAAATGGGTTGTTTGGGCGCAAGCGTAGCAAGCAACATCATTGGAAAGCCGAACACGATTGCCGGGAAATTTTGATACACCAAATTGTCCGACGCCGGCGATTTAAACTCCCCGTCGATTTCACGGAGCAAAATAATTCCCGTACTCGCCGTACCCGTCAACATACCGTACATCATCAAAAACTGCTCGTTTTCGTATTTTTTGAAGAGCGTTTTCGCAACGAACAAGTTATACGCATAAGTAGCCACAAGCCCCACGACGCCGAGGATTAAAATAACGCCCCAATAATTTTTCAAAACGTCCAAACGGATAGCGGCGATTCCCGCCACGACCATAATATCAAAAAAACAATTCCCCACACGCGTAAGTAAAAAGTTGTTCACGTATTCCTTTTTTATCACCGATTTTTTGCGTAAAAATTTGATTACGACTTTTACTAAGGTCGCCGTCAAAACGCCGAGCAAGAAGTTAAACCCGTAAATCACCGACTTCATACCCGGTAACAATAAACCCAACCCGTACATCACGAAATACGCCAAAACGTAAGCAAGCGCAATCAACGCGATTTGCACGGTAATTTTATCCATACTGCCGTTCATAGGAATTTCGTTATCCGATTGTACTTCTTCTGAGGAAAGTTTTCCTTCCTCAAAGGCGGTCGTAGGCAATTTTCCCTTTTTACGCAAAACGTGTAAATGCACGACGCCACCGAGGCTTGCGCTCAAAAAACCGAGCGCCGCTATCGTTAAACCGAAACTTCTTCCGCCGACGAACCCGTAGTCGCTTTCGTAAATACTGCCGTAATTGAGCGCCTGACCCGTGCCTTGTCCGTACCCGAAAGGCAATAAAATCCCTGCCACGGGGAAAAAGCCGTCGATAATAAGCGCAACGATAAGCGTAATTCCAAAACCTAAAATCGCCTGCAATAAATAGGTCGAAACGGTTGTCACGCCCGTATTGAAAATTTCTTTATTCCGTTCTTTCGTCAACTTTTTGTCCGAATTTTTCAACGCCGTTGCAATAAAACCAAGCGCCAAAGTGTGATAGGTAATAATTTCCAACGCCTCTCCGCCCTTTCCGCCAAAGCAAGGCGCGTCAAAAATGAACTTACCCGTTACGGCGGTATAAATACCGCTAATAAGCAATAACATCAAACCCGCCAATACGGAGGTGGGGATTAACGACGCGCGTAAAAATTTGACCGATTTTTTCAAGCTGTTGGCAATCAATAACCTTACGAGTAAGACGGCAACGAGTAAAAAACCGCCCCACACGTCAAAGCCCCAAAAATTTTCCATCTTTCTCTCCTTTCTCGACGTTTTTATAACGGTAAAAGATTTGCACGTATTTCAAAGCGTTAAACCGTACGTCGCCTTTGATTTGATATACTTTATTTTCGTGGTACACGTTAAGTTTATTTTTGCCCAATACGCTAAACGCGCGACAATCTTTAAACGGCAAGATAAAACTTTCCGTACCCGTATCTACCTCTATTCTATCCCCGAATAACGCAAGCGTTACGTCTTCCGCCAAGCACCGTTTTTTGTCGTAAAGCACCACTTGGTATAACGCCACCTTATCCGTATACATCGGGGTATCCACCGCCCTCGTCACGTCTAACCCGTTTATAAACGCGCTTTGGTACTCGTACCATTCGTACGTATAACGGAAAGGAAACGCCTCTCCTATCCCCTCGAATTGTTTGTTCGGTAAATATCTCGCGCTTATCCCGCATTTGGTACAGGAAATTACCTCTTTTTCGGTATGAAAAACGGACAATCCGCAACGCGGGCAAACGTATAACGCGCGCTCCATATATTCGGCAAGCGCCTTGCCCGTATAGTTGCCTTCTTGTAAGCAGTCGTTGACGTACAACTCGTCGCAAAGCAATTTATATAAGTCGTCGTCGGAGAGCGTAGCGTATTCCTCTCGTTCTAAAACACGGGTAACGCCCACGTTCATTCTGCCTTTTCTTACTTTATCGCTCCAACGAGGATGCGCGCCGTAACCGCCCGTTAATTTCATAATCGCCACGGGCAATTTCAAAGCCTTGATAAGCCCGACGATGGAAGATTTCACGTATTCCGTCTTTCCGCTGTACGTTCGGTTGCCTTCGGGGAACACCGCAATCGTACCGCCCTCTTTGGCTACGCGCATACAATTCAACACCGCGCGCGTGTCCGTCGATTGTTTTTTTATAGGGATAGGCGCAACCGCCCATTTTAAGAGTTTGGATACGAATCCGTTGGAAAACAAGTCCTCGCTCGTCACGTAATAAATAGGACCTTTGATTGCCATACCGACGAGGAATTGGTCCACCGCCGTTTGGTGATTCATCACGACGAAAAATTGCCTTTTTTCCTTATTTTTAAATTTATTTATCTTTACACGGTACTTCAACCGCACGTACACGCCCAATACCACGTAAGCGATATTACGAATGACGCGGTGTCGAAAGCGTATCCATTTTTTTTCTTTCTTTCGCATAAAAAACCTACTTCGTTTTAATTCAACTTACATAATTATATCACAATTCTTACGCAAGGTAAAGCCTCTTACCCCTATTTTTTCATTTTTTTATTTTTTTCACAAAGGGAAAGCCCCGCCTATGCAGGCGGAGCTTTCCCTTTGGTTTAGCTTTTATTTTCTTATCTTTATTTCAATATCTCCCGTGCTCGTAACGATTTCACAAATCCCGCCTTGCGTTTTGGGAACTTCCACGTCACCCGTACTCGTTCTGGTAATAAACGTCTTATCGCGCAACAGTCGCCCCGAAACGTCGCCCGTGCTCGTCTTAACGAACATCGTCGCGCCGTCCGAATCCTTCAACTCCACGTCGCCCGTGCTCGTTTGTATTCGCAAATCTCCTGCTACCACGACGTTTTTTAACTCCACGTCGCCCGTATCGCTTTCGATTTTCATATTCGCGCAAGCGGTATCAACGATATCGATATCGCCCGTTTCCGTTTCCATTTCCAAGTCGGCTAAATCCGATTGCAATTTTGCCTCAATATCGCCCGTATCCGTAGACAACGATAATTTTTCCGTAACCGCCGCCTGCCAAGTAATATCGCCCGTATCCGTTTCTACCTTGCCTTGCTTAAAAATCATTTCGCTTGCCACGAACACGTCGCCCGTATCTATATCAACGGTAAGCTTTTCGTATTCCGCTTGCGGTAAATATACGCATACCTCCGTTTTACCAAAAGTAAAGCCGATATAGTCATACCACTTGCGTCTGTTTTCGCACCGAATCGTCAAAACGCCCTCTTGCTCCGAAACGGTATGCGGTTCGTTTTCCCTTTCGTGACAAACGACCTTTCCTTTCCCGTCTTCCGAGGGCAGTATTTTTAAATCGGTCGTATTCATATCGACGGACAACGAACGAACCTCTTGACTCCATTCGTAAACGCGCGTTTGCTTTTCCGTCGTGTCCAACTTCCGAAAATCAAAACCGAGAATACAACAGCCTATAAATCCAATCAACAGTCCTATCGCCAACAAAACAAGCGCAATCGACCATATCTTTTTCTCATTTTGTTTCATTTCGTTATCTCCTTTTTACCCCGCGCCCAAAATTTTTTCATCGCCAATGCAAACCCTTTGAGAAAGCGGATACACGCGCAATAACTTATAAGCGCGAACCCCGCCAACACCAACGCCGAACCCACGGACAGCACGCCACCGCCGACGTTCCCTTGCGCGAAGAGAAGGACGGAGCAAATGATTCCGCCTATCCCGCCTGCGCCAAATCCAACGACGACGGCGCAAATGGCAACTACCAACGCTACGATTACGGCGCAAACGGCAACTGCCAACGCTACGATTACGGCGAGCAACGAAATCCAAATAGGCGAACCTATAATAATCGCCGTAATTTGCCAAGCGCGCAAAGCGCGTTTGGGTTTTTTCTCCGCAATCGGTGACAAAACTACGTTTAACTCGGATGCAATTTTCGTGGCAATTTCCCGCGGAGTACCCATCGCCGATACGGCGTCTTCCTCGTTTACGCCTTCCTCGATGCGTTCGTCTATCATTTCTTCGTAATAGCTTAACCATTGTAATACGTCTTTCTCAGGCAACCCGTGTAAAAAGCCTTGCAACTCGGACAAAAATTCCTTTTTGTTCATTATTCTTTCTCCTCCTTGACTACGAATTTGTAAATGGAAACGATTTCTTTCCATTCCTCTTTAAACTCCTCTATTCTTGCTAACCCTAACGCCGTAATACGATAATATTTCCTTAGCCTGCCGTTATGTTCTGCATTTCGAACGGTCAAAAGTTTCGCCGTTTCCAAACGCCGTAAAATGGGATACAGCGTCGATTCGGATATCTCTACGTACTCTTTCGTGTCTTTTATGATTTGATAGCCGTACGAATCTTTATCCTTAATCGCCGACAAAACGCAAACGTCTAAAAGCCCGCGCTTTAATTGAATATCCATTTGGCAATACCTCCTTTCGTATAATACTATACAACACATAGCATACATTTGTCAAGTGTTTTTTAAAAAATTATAAAAAAAATACGCTACGCGCTCAAAAGTTCGTTACACTTTTGAGTGCGTAGCGCAAAAGAGCGAAACGCTTGGTTATTTTTTAGGAAAAATACACTTTTATTTTGTTTTCTATTCTACAAAGCTCCACGTTCCCCGATAAAGCTTGCGCTTGGCTTACGCTACGCTTTTCATCGTAGAAAACAAAGTATTCTGCGCGCGTACCGCGTTTTCTAAATGCATCAACACCGCATTATATATGCAACGCATTGTATTTATACAGTAATTCGTCGATATACTCGCACGAGGCTTTCAGCTCGCTTTCCTCCCCGTAATCGCCCGTGTATACCTCCACGAGCAACGTTCCGTCAAATCCGCCGTCTTTCAAACGCTTGATAAGCGTATCGAAATCGAACCGCCCTTTTCCCGGCAAACAAATTTTATTGCGTTCGTCTATATCCGAAATATGCAAATAGGCAAGCCTTTCCCCCATTTCCGATAAATAACTTTCGTAAGGGTACTTCGAAATACGCGCCTGTTTAATATCCAACACCGTTTTGAGGGTAGGCAACGCCTCTTTTAGTTTGGAAAACACCCCCACGCGGTTGTAGGTAGACCATTCGACGTTTTCCAAACACAACGATACACCGTACCTATCGCACGCGGAAAGAATACTTTCAAAGCCCTTTATCATCGACGGAAAATCGTCGTTTTCGCCGGAACGCGACGCGCGTTTTACTCTTGCCGTTCCGTGAAAAGTATAATAGGACGCGCCTAAAATCTTCGCGCTTTGCAACACCTTGTCAAGCCAAAAATAGGCGTCTGCGCGGACGCGTTCGTGCGCGCTAAAAAGTTGCGGTTCATACTGCGTATTGAGAACGTGTATAGAGTTCACGCATAAATCCCCTTTCTCTTTCCGCAAAACCTCGGCAAAGGACGGGTCGTATTCAGAAAAGGAAGTGAGAAACACTTCCGCCGTATTCACGCCTAAATTATGCAACAACGGCAACGCCTCTTCGTTATTTTTCCGCAAAAACAACGACGCCGTCGATACGCCCGTTTTCATTCTTTTTACCTCGTTTCCTATTATACTACTCCAAGCGACAAAGCGCAAATTGACTTATTCTGTTATTACTTAAAGCTATATCACAAAGCCTTTCTTAAATATAATATACTCTATTTTCTTTGCGAGGCTTTTCCATAGGCTCGCCGTCAGGATAACCGACGATACAATTCCCTACGCCTTCATATTCGCCTTCTATCCCGAGTTTCTTCAATATCGCTTTCCCCTCTTCCGTTTCAAACGTTTCTTTCGCGCGGTGAATCCAACACGCGCCAAGCCCCAACGCGTGCGACGCAAGCAACATATTCTCCATTACGAGCGGTCCGTCGTAGGTATAAGTCGGAGCGTTCTTATCCGCCAACACGACGAGTACGCACGGCGCGCCGTAAAAGGGGTCGGAGCGTTTAAAAGGGTCTTTCCCTGCGTTGAGATAGGACAGCTCGTCGCGCGTCGCTTTATCCGTGACCGCCAAAATAATCGTTCCTTGGCTATTTAACCCAGACGGAGCGCAAAGTCCCGCGTAAATAATTTGGTCGATAAGTTCTTTTTCCACCGGTTGGTCTTTGTATTTTTTCACGCTTCTACGCGTAGTGATATTTTTAATCGTTTCGTTCATCGTTCACTCCTTGTACTGTAAATTTTCCACTTGATAATCTTTTAACACTTCTTGCATATCGAGCGCAAGCGCCTTTGCGCCCTGTAAATCGTGATAAAGATAATTTCCACATTCCTTTCTCGTATTCCCCGGAATTTTCCCCTCGTACTTGGCGATAAATTCCATACTTTCACGCACGAGCGAAATGGCGTTTTCAGGCGAAACGCTATCTCTTACGAGCAAATAAAAACCCGTTTTGCATCCCATTGGTCCGACGTACACGATAGCCTCGCCGAATTTAGAATTTCTCGCGTAGGTTGCGAATAAATGTTCTAAGGTATGCGCCGAACGCATATCCAAATAATCGCCCGCATTGGGTTTTTTCATACGAATATCGTAAGTAACGATATCCCCGTCTATACGGGAAATATACATCCCCTTTTCCAAAACGTCGTGATTTACCGTGAAACTTGCTATTTTTTTCATTCTTCTTCTCCGTAAATTTCTCGTAAAATATGCTTTGCATACGCGCCTGCGACGTTGACGCCCGTCACGCTTTCCAATCCGCCGAAAAAGGCGTTGGAATTTACTTCGCAAAGTAACGGTTGCCCGTTCTCGCCAAGCAATATATCGATACCGCAATAATCTAATCCCAATCGCGTCGCCGTTTTTTGGCAAAGCAAAATCATTTCCTCGCTCGGCGCGTACGGTGTTCCCACCCCGCCAAGTTCGATATTACTCCGAAAATCCCTTTCCGATTTGCGTTCCATCGAGGCAATTACTTTCCCGCCGACGACGATAACGCGAATATCCCTGCCAAGGCTTTGCGTTACCGCCTCTTGGAATAAATGCGGACGGCATTTTAATTTTTCCATTAACGATAAAAGCTCTTTTCTATCGTTTGCCATATACACGCCCTTTCCGAGCGAACCGAAACACTCCTTCACGACGATAGGATAGCCGAGCAGTTCTTCCACGCGAATTGCCGTTTGTTCTTTTACCCGTTCTTCCGCATTATAACAAAGAAGTCCCGAAAGCGTTTTGGGCATTGGAATTCCTACGCCCTGCAATGCGAGATAGGTTTGCATTTTATCGTCACAATCACGGATTGCGCCGTGGCGGTTGAATAACCGTAAGCCCGTTTTTTCCAACATTTCGGACATATATTTATCTTTATCCAAATACACGCAAAAATCGTATTTTTCGGATATATCGGACGCAACCGCTCCGTTTTTTATATAGGCAAAAAAACCGTCGTTTCGAAGAACGGTCGTTCGTACGCCCAATTTTTCCAGCTCCGTTTTTATCCGTTCCGCTTGAGAAAATTGCGAGTGCAGTTGCATATACGCGTTGATGAGTATGAGTCCTTTTTTCACCTTTTTCACCTCGCAAACAGCGTCGTAAACGAGGCGGGTACGGGCGCGGAAAAGCGCAAGACTTCTTTGCTTACGGGATGAATGAACTCCAATTTCGCCGCGTGTAAGCCCAACCGTTTCAACGGATTTTTCGTCGACGGGTATTTATCGTCGCCCACGACGGGATGACCGAGCGCGTGCAGATGGACGCGGATTTGATTTTTTCGTCCCGTGTCTATTTTTACGCTAACGAGAGAATAGTCTTGCGATTCTTTACGCACCTCGTAATGCGTTATCGCTTTTTGACCCGTAATATCCTGCGTAGAATAAACGAGATTGTTTTTGTTTTCTTTTAAGTAACTGATTATCGTATCCGCTTTTTTCTCAAAAACGCCTTCCGCGAGAGCGACGTATTCCCGCGTTACCACAAGCTCGTTCCAATGCATTTTCAGCATCGTATAAATCTTCGGATTTTTCGCAAACACCAACACGCCCGAGGTTTCTTTGTCTATTCTATGCAGAATATACGGTCTTGCCCGTTTGTCTTGTCGCGTTAAATATTCGAAAACGTACCCGAACGCGCACTCCGTTTCTTTATCGCTTTCCACCGACAATAAGCCCGCAGGTTTATCGACGGCGATAAAATCTTCGTCCTCGTAAATAATTTTCATTGGTTGTCTTTCCCGACGGTTTTCGCGCGGTTTATTTTTCACGGGCGAAGGGGTGGCGTTTCCCTGCAAGGGTTTTTTGGAAAGTTTGACCTCGTCGTCCTTGGCAAGCGGGAAATTATACTGCGTTACCACGCTACCGTTGACAAGCACTTGGCGATTGGAAAGTATCGTCTTTACGTTGTTTCGCGAAGTATTGCATTTGCGAAGCAAAAAATCCAAAAGCTCGTCGCTTTTGTTTACTTTATATACGGCGGTATAAGTCGGCTCGTTGCGCCGTTCCCCGCGATTGTATCGTTTCGTTTTATCGTTTGTCATAATCATTCCTTATAAGTCGAACGGGTCATCGTTGTCCTTTCTTTGCGTTTCGCGTTTCCACTTTCTACGCCTATGCGACGCGCGTATTTTATCAAACGGTATCCGCCAAAAGAATAAAGCGATATTAAAAAGCGCGACGAAAAGCGCGATGCGTTCTATCCAACCGACGAAAATTGCGGTAACGGCGAGCAAGACGACGTCCACGAGGGCAAGCCATTTTACCTTTACGGGGATAAAGAAAAAGAGCAACACTCTATAATCGGGATACAAAATGGCGAACGCTAAAAATAAGGACAAATTGAGGTAGTAATTGGTGGCGTACCCCGTAATAAAGCCCGAACCGATTGCGCCTAAAACTCCGCACAAATAAAAAATATCAAAGCGGAACGAACCCCATTCGTTTTCCAAAGCATTGCCGATAAGCCAATAAAAATACAGCGACAGCGCAAAATAAAACATATTGTATTCTTCGGGGACGAACACGAAAGTAAGGACGCGCCAAACTTGTCCTTCTAAAATGGCGTATTTATCAAAATACAACCAATTAGAAATCAACACGCCCGTACGCTGAAAGACGACCATATCCAACAGCCAAACGATAGCCGTTCCGATAACGATAATCGTCATTAAATTGCGCAAGGCGTACCGTCCTATCTTTCTATCCAATTTATCTAAAAGAGAATTTCTATACATACCTTACCTTTTTTTAATCGTTTTCCGCTTCCATTTTTTCAGCCAAAGTCGGTAGCAATTCCGCCTTGTTGTATTTTTTAGACGCTTTATCCAACAGGTAGCAAACTTGCATACCAATCGTCAATACCACCATAACCCCTAAATAGTAGGCGATGAGCGTCGTCGTAAAGCTACCGAAAATATCCAAAAAGTAAATAGCGTATTCGCCGTACGGGTCCATACCGAAAAACCTTTTGTGGAAGACAAAATTGAGTATTACCCCAAAAGTAATAATACTATACATAAACACAATCGATTTAATCCATTGACGGAAATTGGGTTTTACCTGTCCGCTTATCACCAAATATATCCCAAACACGGCGCAAAGCATGTGGCACGCCGCCTCGCTGGTATACAAAAAAGACGCCTCTTCGTTGAAATTAAATAAGTAGGCGTGTTCGGGACTTATCAACATCGCGCAAAACATTCCAAAACTTAAAAACGCAATCGCCGAAAAACAATAATCTTTAACGCTCTCTTTCATAAAATAAGTAAGCGGAATGAGCGTAAACATCAACGGAGAAATATTGTCCAAAGTCATAAATCCGTCGGCAAGCCAACCGTATGAATAGGAGGCGTAATTCCACGCGAAGAAAAAGACGATATCGGCAAGCACGAACGCCAAATTCCATATACGCGTGTCCAATTTATCGCGATATAAGCAGATAAAAGTGATACTGACGAAGAAAAACAACAGCATCAACCCTGCCATTAAGAGCATATGCATAAGCGTTTTCCTCTATCCTTATTTCTTTTTCTGCGTTTGAGCTTCCTCTTCCCTCTCGGCAAGAATATCTTTGTATTTTCCCCACTCAACCGTTACGGCGTGACTACACCAATCCACCGCCCAAGTTTGAGGCTTTTCCTCCTCTAAAGCGTTCGCGTATACGATAAGTTCGGGGGTATCGAATACCTTACTTCCCAAATACTTTAATTCCTCGGGCAAAACGACCTCGGTAAGCGCGGTACACCCTGCAAAAGCGTTGTCGCCGATACGGCGCACCGTAGACGGAATTTCAATCGTTTCAAGCGCGGTACAACCTCTAAACGCGTTTTCCTCAATCGTCAAAATACCGTCCAATAAATGTATGCTGGTAATTTCCGTACAATTTTCAAACGCGCCCGCTTTAATACCAAGCACCTTTTTATTGCCGTAATACGCGCCTATGTATACGTCGCCGGCAAGTTCTTTGTAACAGCCCACGATTTCACAATAATTGCTATCCACGCCCTCGTCTACGGAATACTCGATACCTTCCGTCGTTTCGTATTCCCAAACGGCTTTAATCGTCAAATCACGCGTCACTTCACGGTACGAACCGCTCCACTCCAAAAAATAACAACCTTCTTTCGTGGCTTTGGGCGCGGAAGCGCTATGACCTTGCGTAACTTTCTGCACGAGGTCACCGCTTAAAAGCGTTCCGCCGTTCAAATCAAAGGTAACGGTATACACTTTTTTACCCGCGAAAAATATGAACAACATCATTACCGCTATTGCGATAAATTCTACGCTGAATACGATTATCAATTTCCATTTATGTTTCATAAAAAAACCCCTTTTAAGACTTATTCCTATTGTAACACACTTTATTCTATTTAGCAATAAAAAGAGCGTGGATATTCCGTGAAATTTTCACGAACTCCTTTTTCCTCTTACTTTTTAAAGCGACCGAAGACTTCGTTCACTTTGGAAAAATCCGCAAAAGTTCCCGGGTATTTTTTGATAATTTTCATCATCTTTCCCATCATCTTCTTTCGAATAATACATACGAGCATATATTTATCCGTATGCGAATACATACCTTGCACGCGAATTTCGGTAACGCCGTGCCCAAGTTCTCGCATAAGCTCTGCAGAAAGTTCTTCGGGCGTATCGGTTATAATTTCAAATTTATACCCGCTACGCATACCCGACAGTCCGTAGTCCACGACCACGTTCGCAATAAACAAATTGAGTAAGGTACAAATCACGGGCGTAATTTTCATACCGTACACGAAAAAGGCAATCGCGACCACGCTCGAATCCATTAAAAAGGAAACGTACGCAATATTCGTCGCAGGTTTCCATTTTTTAATGAGCGCGGAAATGGCGTAAGTTCCGCCACTTGCGCCGAACCTCTTTAACATCAAAGAAAAACCCAAGCCTGAAATGACGCCCGTCGCAATACACGCGAACACAATTTCGAAGTCTTCGCCGTTATTCTCTTGGCAATAGGGTTTTACGCCGATATATTCGAATAGTTCCGTACCAAACGATTGCACGCACATATACAAAATCAGAAAAAAGCCGAGTTTTCTATTGACGAAAATCGCTACCAAAAGAAAGATAGGGATATTAAACGCCAGCATCAAAAGCGCCCAACTGACCTTATAGTCAAGCAAATAATAGGTAATCGTCGCCAAACCGCCTACCCCTCCGGGCGCAAACCCGTTGCTGTTTTGAAAAAAGTAGTAGGCAACCGAAACGATAAGCCCTGCCGTTACGGCAAACAACGCGTCCAGCGCATACTGTTTAACCTTACTTTTCATAATTTTCTTCCTTTATATCCTAAATTAAATAAGTTTCCGCGTATTCTTGCAAAAGCGCATCCGTGCGCGCGGAGCAATCGGGGTCTGCCTCTAACCCGTGTCCCGAATTGGAGTATACGACGAAATCGTGTTTTACCCCTAATTCCGTCAAACGCTTATCCATCGCTTGTGCGTTGGATAACGGAACTATGTCGTCCTTAACGCCGTGACAAAGAATGGTAGGCACGCTGTCTTGCGTCACGTAATATAACGGCGAGGCTTGTTTTAAAAGAGGTTCGGCGATATGAATAGTACTCTCGTCAAAATCATAACCGCAAAGATTTTTGAACATTTTTAAGATTTCCTCTTTCAAAGGATTGCTCCCGTAATAGTTTTCGTCTAATAAATCGGTTGGACCTGACAACGAACACACGGCAACAGGCGTAATCGGCGCAATATCCGCTTTTTGATAGGCGTACTGCATAGACAAATGCGCGCCCGCCGAACCGCCCGTAAGTAAGGCTTTATGCGTTTCTATTCCGTGTTCCTCCGCCGTTCGTTTCACGCGCAAAAGCGCAAGCGTAATATCGTCGAGCATATCTGCGCACGACACGCAATCTTCAAGCGAGGCATAGCGGTAATTGAGCGCCGCCGCCACGTACCCTTTCTTGCACCAAGTAAGCAATTCGTTTTCATAGCCAATTTTATCCCCAGCCATCCAACCGCCGCCGTGAATGGCAAAATACACGCCCACTTTGCCCGTCTTTTTGGGAAGATATAAATTCAAACACTGCCGTTCGTGTTCGCCGTACGCCAAATCGGTATACGCTATGTAATTTTCCGTTTCCACGCGTTTCGTTTGCGGGCGTTCGTCCTTTTTACAACCGACGAACGGGAAACAAACGAAACAAGCGATTAAAAACAATCCGACAAAAATTTTTATTCCTCTTTTCAACGCCGTCGTCCCTTTTCTTTTTTCTTGCTTCCATTATAACAAATCCGTTCTGCGCCGTCAAGTTTTTTATAAAACAAAACTTTTTTACGCCTAAAAAGTTTGCGTCAAACGCTTGACTTCCTCAAAAAAATATGGTAGTATTATAAAAATCAAACAAACCGATGAGGAAGAGTAAGTAAGTTTTACCCCTTTTTCCACAGAGAGCCGTAGACGGTGCGATTACGGCGAAAAAAGTAATTCCGAATGGACTTCCGAGGGCGAACGAACGCGCGAACATAAGCGTCAGTAGCAATCGACGGAACTGCGTTCCGTAAAACGCAGAGCGTATGTTAGTACGCGTCAAAAAGTGGACTTTATCAAGAAAGTCAATTTGGGTGGCACCGCGGTATGAAAATTATCGTCCCGAAAAACGGAAAAATTCCGTTTTTCGGGATTTTTCTTACCTGTGATTAAAAAAAATTTTTATAAAAGGAGTAAGCTTATGCAAAAAGAAATCCCTTACAAAATTTATTTAGAGGAAACGGAACTTCCCAAACAATGGTTAAATTTACGCGCGTTTATGCCCCATAAACCCGCTCCGTTATTACACCCGCAAACCCTTCGTCCCATCACGAAAACGGAGCTTTCCGAGGTTTTCTGCGAAGAACTTGCAAAGCAAGAATTGGACGATACCACCCCTTATATCGATATCCCCGACGAGGTGCGTAATTTTTATAAAATGTACCGCCCCGCGCCCTTAATCCGCGCCTATTTTTTGGAAAAGGAGTTAGATACCCCCGCTAAAATTTACTATAAATTCGAGGGGAATAACACGAGCGGTAGTCATAAACTCAATTCCGCGATTGCGCAAGCCTATTACGCCAAAGCACAAGGCTTATCGGGCGTTACCACCGAAACGGGCGCAGGACAATGGGGCACGGCGCTGTCCATGGCTTGTTCCTATTTCGGATTAGATTGTAAAGTATTTATGGTCAAATGCTCGTATGAACAAAAGCCCTTCCGTCGCGAAGTCATGCGCACCTACGGCGCAACCGTCACCCCTTCCCCGTCCCAGACGACGAAAATCGGTCGGGAAATCCTTGCGCGTTTCCCCAACACTTCGGGCAGTTTGGGTTGCGCCATTTCCGAGGCGGTAGAAGCGTCTATGCAATCGGAAAGCTATCGTTACGCTTTGGGAAGCGTATTAAATCAAGTATTGTTGCATCAATCGATTATCGGCTTGGAGGCAAAAACGGCGCTCGATAAATACAGCGTAAAACCGGATGTTATTATCGGTTGCGCAGGCGGTGGGTCTAACCTCGGCGGTTTGATTGCTCCGTTTATGGCGGAACAGCTCCAAGGCAAGGCGAAATACCGCTTTATCGCCGTTGAACCCGCTTCCTGTCCGACTTTAACGCGCGGAAAATACGCGTACGACTATTGCGATACGGGAAAAATTTGTCCCCTCTCCAAAATGTATACGCTCGGTTCGGGCTTTATCCCCTCGGCAAGCCACGCAGGCGGACTTCGCTATCACGGTATGACCTCTACCCTTTCCGAACTGTATCACCAAGGTCTTATGGAGGCAAGAGCGGTAACGCAAACTTCCGTCTTTAGCGCCGCCGAACAGTTCGCAAGAGTAGAAGGCACTCTGCCCGCGCCCGAATCGGCGCACGCTATCCGCGTTGCCATCGACGAGGCGTTAAAATGCAAACAAACGGGCGAAGAAAAGACGATTTTGTTCGGCTTGACGGGTACGGGATATTTCGATATGATGTCGTACGAAAAATTCCACGACGGAAAAATGACGGACTATATCCCCTCCGACGAAGAAATCGCCAACGGCTTGGCAGGCTTACCCACCTTATAAAAACGAATCCACCTTTAGCCGAGTTCCTCCCTGCGAGGAATTCGGCAAACGAAATAAGCATAGATTTCTTTGCGGTATTCCTCATATCGCTATCGCATACACTATTTCAACTAAAATTCTTTTATTTTTGCTTGACAATGCTTTATTTATCGCGTATAATAATAGTACAATCTATGGATTGTATTCAGAGCAAGCAAGTGTTGGCGGATATTAACCGCGTCGCTTGCTCGTTTTTTTTGTTTGTTTTCCACGCTATATCCGCTTTTTTAAAAAAACAAGTAAATATTGCCCATACCAAAAGGAACAGGACGCCGTTTTGGCGTCCTGTTCCTTTTGATAAGCCTTAGTCAACCTAAAAACCTTTTTGTTGGGGCGGGTTGGAACTAATATTTTATAATAAAAATTTTCTAACCCTTGATACGTTCATTGGCTATATTATTGACTTTCTTTTTTGCGTATGTTATAATATATAAAATAATGTTACCAAAAAACAAATAAATACGAAGGAGAAAGACATACGATTATGAAAAGGATGCGCAAAATTTTAACGTTTATACTCTCTATGGCGATGACCGCTACGGCGTTTGCAGGGTTGACCTCTTGCAAGAAGAATTCTATAAAGAACGTGATTTTATTGATTGGCGACGGAATGGGACCCAATCAAATCCGTATGGGAGAATTGTATAAAAAAGATAAATTGTCCTTCCAAACGATGTCGCTTGCAACCAAAGTAGAAACCCGTTCATACGATAATGAAATTACCGATTCAGCGGCGGCGGCAACGGCGTTGGCGACGGGTACGAGAACAAGTAACGGAAAGGTTGGTATAAACGCGGACGGCGAAGTGTTGCAAACGCTTGTGGATATCGCCAAAGAGAACGGAAAAAGCACGGGCGTTTTGACGACGGAAGAAATTTACGGCGCAACGCCTATGGGTTTTTCGGGACATTCCACTTCGCGAAATAACAGTACAGAGTTGGTGCGTTCGGCGGCGGAAAACAGCAACGTAAATTTGTTTGCAAGTTATACGATACACAATATGTATAAGGATACTTTTGAACGTAACGGTTATCAAGAAATTGCGGACGCAGATTTGATATCCGAGTCGAGCGCAGAAAAGATTTTCGGCTGTTACAATATTTTGGCGGAAGCGCCCTCTATGTCGTCCACGGAAACGGAATTGGCGTTTGATCGGTTGGTAACGGAAGCGATAGAATATCTTTCAAAAGACGAGGACGGTTTTTTCTTAATAGCGGAAGGCGCGCATATCGACCACGGCGGACATAACAACGATATGATGTATATGTTGCGTGAATTGATGGCGTTTGACGATGCGGTGCAAGCGGTACTTGATTGGGCGAAAAGTCGCGACGATACGCTTGTAATCGTAACGGCGGACCACGAAACGGGCGGATTGAAGTTAAAAGACGGCATTACGTCTGAAAATATGTTGCAACAATCGGATAACGCTACATACGAATATTTTACTTGGACGTCGACGGGACATTCCTCTGCGGACGTATGGTGTTTCGTGGAGGGTTTGGACGTTGATTTTTCAAAGTATTCGTTTAAGTCAGAGGATAGAATTAAGAATACGGATATATTCCAAATCATCAAAGAAAACCTTTAAAAGGTAGGCGTTAAAGAGTTTTACAAGCAGAAAATAAGGCAAATGAAATGCAGTTGGTTGGAGTATCCGTTAAATTCCAAACACCGCCACGTATTCTATGCCGATTGAAATTTTTTCAACAAAATCTTTTTCATTTTCACTTGACAACTCTTTATTTATAGCGTATAATATAAAGCAAGGTAGCGAACCTAATCACTGTTGATTAGTTGTCGGCTTTGTTCCGACCTCGCAAGCAGGGAGCATTAGCTCCCTTTTTTTTGTATAAGGAAACCCCCCAGATAGTCTGGGGGGTTTCCTTATACAAAAAAGCCACCCCCTGCTTGGGGGGTGGCTTTTTTCGTGGTGACCTTTAACCAACTTAAATCAAATTAAAAAACAATCAATTCCATTTCGAGCGCATCTTCTTTGGGGATTGTATTGCACGAAAAAATCGGTATCATTTTTTCTTTATACTTTACCAATAATACGTCGTCGATAAAACTGCGCCCAAACGAATCAATGACAACGCTTGCGGTGCTATCCCACTCGAATAACGATTGGTTTTGAGCATAAAACAATAAACCTTCCGCATAACGCATCGTACAACAACCCGCCGCTTCATACATAGATATTTTCAGTACGTTTTGGCTTTCGTATACGCAGGTGTTTGGACCTGCACCGCCGTTTTCACGTTGACAAAACTGTAAACCGTTGAACCATATTCTACGAGCAAGCGTTTTGTAGTTGCTTTCTTTTGTAAGATTATACAATTCAACCGCCAATATAAAACTGTCAACGACCGCGCAGGGCTCAGTCCAAGTGTCCTTTCTTCCAAACCAATTAAAGTTTTCGTATGTAAACGTCATACCGTTGGCAACGTAAAACGCAAATTTCTCTTTTACGATTTGCAAATATTTTTCTTCTTGCGTTGTTTGATACAAAACGTATATCCCTCGCAAGCAAGTTAGCGTCGTATGCGTTTGAAACTTATACTTAATAAGGTCAATAGTAACAAACAAGTCGATAAGTTTATCCAAAAACGTTTTAACGCGGTCGTCTTTAGTTGCTTGATAATAATGCGCAAGTCCGTCCACGCACATAAACGCACACCCTATATCGGAGGAAAGTTTCCAACCGTTTTGCTCATTCGTAGTATTGCCGAAAACACCACCAGAAGCACCTCTATTTTCCAAAGGATAATGGTCGTACCATTCTAACGCAGGCAAATAAAGATTTTCAACCGTGCTTTTCGCTATTTTTAAGGCTAATTCGCTATTAAAAAGCTTTGCGTATTTCAAAAGCCCCCTTAAATACCAATTGTGTCCGGAAAACTGCTGTTCGTTTACAGTAATTCCGTCAAATTCCGCACCAAAATAGAAATGGCGGTTCGTTCGCTCGGGCAACGCGTCGAAAAATTGATGCAAGTAAGGTACCGTCTTTTGATTTATTTCATAATGATTGAGAAAAGCAAGCAACGCTCTTCCCTCCCAGTCGCCTTGCCAACCGAAACTCTCCGATTGAAAAAGGTCTTCAAAAGTATACCCCTTGCCGTGTAACCGTTCCAAGTTTAGTTGAATATTTCTCATAACAATCCTCCATATAAAATAAAATTCCTAAAATGCCTATCCTTTAATTGAGGAGGGCGATTTAGGTTGTTACTGGTGACCTTATCGGGACTCGAACCCGAGTTTGCGCCGTGAGAGGGCGCCGTCCTAACCGCTAGACGATAAGGCCTAATCTTATTTTGCTTATGTAGTATACCACATTTTTAGTTGAATATCAACTGTTTTTATCCGCTATCGGAAAACTTTTTTTCCTAAAAACAATTTTTTTGAGGGCACGCTTTTTGTCGTGCCCTCTCTTTGTTTGCGATTAATCTTCTAAGCCTTCGTTCAGCTTTGCAAGCAACGCGTCGAGGTCTTCGCCGTGTACCGCAACCGCTTCGGCTACCGTTTCGCCGTGCGCCATCGCGCAACCGAAACAATGCATTCCCGCTTCCATCAAAATTTCAGGGGCGTTGGGATTGATTTCTAAACATTCTGCAATCAAAGTATCTGCCGTTATTTTTGCCATTTTTATTTTTCTCCTTTTTATTTATCGTAACCATTGTAGCACTTTCGCACTAAAAATACAACTTTTTAACGGGGTTTTTCCGTGGAAATTTTTGCGAATTTTTCTATTTAATAATAAATCCAACCAAACTTTCTTACTTGACTATACGGTTTAAGCGCCGTTTCGCCTGTTAAGATTTTTCCCGTCTGCCATTGAATCTCTTTCCATTCCGCCTCGTATCCCAGCCGTTCCATAACCGTTTTCGCCTGCGCGTAGTCGGGCATACGTCTATCCAAATCGTGCGAATCCGAACCCAAACAATGCACCAACCCGTGTTTTAAAAGCGCCAACGCCAAGCGCCGTAAACGCTTGTCCGTAAAGGCGCAAGAATTCAGCTGAATTAAACAGCCCATTTGCACGAGTTGCGTAACGAGGAACGGATTGCGCGCTACTCCTACGTACCGTTCCACGTGGGCGATTATCGGCGTATAGCCCGTTTCCGCTATAAAATCAGACACGCGTTCGAACAACAACGGTGACCAACGCAAGGTAAACGGAAATTCCATCAACACGCATTTCGTCCCCTCTATCGCGAGCGCGCAAAGCGACTCGTCGCTTGGGTCGTTAATGCCCGTCATCATCACTTCCGCGCCCAAGCGCGTTTTCACTCCTGGCGGAATTGCGTTTTGAATTTTTTTAAACGCCTCCCCTCGCGCAGACAAAAAGTCTTGTACGGTGGTTTTCCCGTAATAATGCGGTGTAAAAACGAGCTCTTTTACGCCTTGTTCCGCCTCCATTTTTAAAAGCTCAACGGATACTTCGAAACTATTAGCTCCGTCGTCCATATTTGGTAATATATGTGTATGAATGTCTATCATTTTCCCCTTATCCCGATAGCCGACTCACCTACACAACGTCGGATATTCCTTTTATAATTTTATTTGAAGTACTTAACCCCACTTTCGAAAATTTTCATATCGAAGTTACCTTCGAGGTTCTTATATAAGTTGTCCCCGATACGCTCGCTATGTCCCATCTTACCGAGCACTCTGCCGTCGGGAGAGGTGATACCCTCTATCGCCCACATCGACCCGTTGGGATTGAACGGCGAAAGCATCGTCGCGTTACCGCTTAAATCGGCGTACTGCGTTGCGATTTGCCCGTTCTTTTTCATTTCTTCCAAAGCCGACAGGGGCGCAACGATTTTTCCTTCGCCGTGCGATACGGGAACTTTATACGTTTCCCCGACTTTACAAGCCGAAAGCCAAGGCGACAAATTAGACGCCACTCTTACGTCTACCACCGTCGAAACGTGACGGGAGATATTATTAAAGGTAAGCGTGGGCGAATTTTCCGTCATTTCCGTGACGTGTCCGTACGGCACAAGCCCTAATTTAATCAGCGCTTGGAAACCGTTACAAATACCTAACGCCAACCCGTCGCGATTATTTAACAACTCTTCAAGTTGCTCTGCTATATACGGATTTCTAAACGTCGTTGCAATAAATTTACCGCTTCCGTCCGGTTCGTCGCCACCCGAAAATCCGCCCGGGAACGCCACGATATTTGCCTTTTTAATCGCTTTGACGATTCTTTCTACGCTGTCTTCAATATCCGATGCAGAACGGTTTTTCACGACTACCGTTTCCACTTCTGCGCCGGCAAGAATGAACTTTCTCGCCGTATCAAGTTCGCAGTTCGTACCGGGGAAAACGGGAATAAACACGCGCGGTTTCGCCGTTTTCGTTGCGATATTTTGATATTTCACGCCGTCCGTGTAATCGCAATCAACCGCTTTTCCTTCAGCGGGCGCAACCGTTGCAAATACGCTTTCAAGGGGCGAGATATACGCCTCCGCCGCCGTATCCACACAAACGCTTTCCTTTCCGCAAGTAAACGCTTCACCGCATACCTGCCCTATCCGTTTCGCAAAAATCACGCCGTCAAACGCTTTTGCGTCTTTGACGGAAACCACCAAATCACCGTACGCTTCGGTATACAACTCATCTGCGCTCATTTCAAATTGAACGCCGACGCTATTGCCGAGCGCGGACTTAATAACCGCCGCCCCGACGCCACCGTTTTCCACCGCCGTCGCAAAGGTGATATTTCCGTTTTCAATATTTTTATATACCGTTTCGTATACCGTTTTTACGCCCTCGAATTCGGGTACGCAATTTTCGTCCTTGGGCAAAGGAATATAATACAGCTCTTCTCCGCCCTTTAAGACGTTGGTAATCAATTTACTTGCTTTTGCAGGCGCAAGCGCAAAGGAGATAAGCGTGGGCGGAACGTGAATATTTTCAAACGTACCGCTCATAGAGTCCTTACCGCCGATAGCGCCAAGCCCCAATCCGATTTGCGCGTATACCGCGCCGAGCAGAGCGGAGGCAGGTACGCCCCAAACCTTCGCTTCACCCGTCATTCTTTGGAAAAATTCCTGCAAGGTCAAGCGAATATCGCTATATTTCGCGCCCGTCGCTACCACTTTGGATACCGAACCGACGATAGAATACACCGCGCCGATAAACGGACTCGTTTCCATAAGATAGGGCGAATAACCGTACGCGGACACCGTACAAACGTCCGTTTCGCCTCCGCAAATTTTCGCCGCCATCGCAATCGCCGGCGTGCGTTGCGTTTTACCGCCCCAAGGCATATACACCGTTCTTGCGCCGATAGTAGAGTCGAAGGTTTCCGACAAGCCTTTCTTTGCGCAAACGTTCAAATCGGACAATACCGCTTTCGTTGTTTCCGCAAACTTAACGCCCTTCTTCTTGTCAAACCACGTCGTCTTTTTATCGCAAATTTCTACGTTCGCCTCTTGCTTTACGCCGTTGGTGTTCAAAAATTCACGGGCAATATCTACGATTGTCTTGCCTTGGAAGGTCATTCTCATTCTACCCGTATCCGTCACGACCGCAACGGGCGTAGCCGAAAGATTTTCTTCTTCCGCCAACGCGATAAACGCGTCTACGTTTTCTTTCGCTACCACGACCGCCATACGCTCTTGCGATTCGGAAATAGCAAGTTCCGTACCGTTTAAGCCTTCGTACTTTTTGGGTACACGGTCCAAATAAATATCCAAACCGTCGGCAAGCTCGCCAATGGCTACCGATACCCCGCCTGCGCCGAAGTCGTTACATTTTTTAATTTTCGTCGTTACTTCTTTATTAAGGAAAAGACGTTGTAATTTGCGTTCGGTAAGCGCGTTTCCTTTTTGCACTTCCGCTCCGCAGGTTTCTACCGAATGCGCGTCGTGCGCTTTGGACGAACCCGTTGCACCGCCACAACCGTCACGACCCGTTTCACCGCCGAGCAATATAATCACGTCGCCTGCTTTGGGCGCTTCGCGGTATACCATATCCCGTCTTGCGCCACCCACGACGAACCCCGTTTCCAAACGCTTTGCTTTGTAGCCTTCGTGATATACTTCGTCAACGATACCCGTCGCCAAACCGATTTGGTTCCCGTACGACGAGAAGCCCGCCGCCGCGCGTTGCGTGATGGCGCGTTGGGGAAGTTTCCCTGCGAGCGTATCTTCTAACTTTTCTCTCGGGTCAGACGCACCCGTTACGCGCATCGCTTGATACACGTACGTTCTACCGCTGAGCGGGTCACGGATTGCACCGCCAAGACAGGTAGCCGCGCCACCGAACGGTTCGATTTCCGTGGGGTGATTGTGCGTTTCGTTTTTAAACATTACGAGATATTTCTCTACCTTGCCGTCAATTTCTGCGTCGATACAGATAGAACAAGCGTTAATTTCGTCGGAAATATCGAGATTGTCGAGTTTTCCGTCCTTTTTCAATTTTTTCGCCGCAATCGTCGCCAAATCCATAAGACAGGGATATTTGTCAGGACGGTTGCCGTTGATTTCTTGGTATAAATCAGCGTACAAGTGACAAGCTTTTTCAATCGTCGTGTTTTCCGTATTCGTCTTCATCGATTTGAGTTCGGTTGCAAACGTCGTATGACGGCAATGGTCCGACCAATACGTATCGATAACTTTAAGTTCCGTTTCCGTAGGGTTGCGTTTTTCCGTTTTAAAATAATCGCGTACGAACGCCAAATCGAGCACGCTCATCGCAAACCCAACCGTTTTATGATAGGTCGCTATTTGTTCGTCGGACATATCGATAAACCCAACAACTTCTTGTACGGGCGCGCCCTCTACCGTAGCGCGCGCAAGCGTCGTCGGTTTTTCGAACCCGACCTCTTCGCTTTCCACGGGGTTTATAATATGCTTTTTAATTGCGTCTAACTGCTCGTCCGTTACGCCTTTAACAAGATATACCTTCGCGCATTTTACGAGCGGACGCGCTTTTCTCGTAAGCAACTGCACGCATTGCGCGGCGCTGTCCGCGCGTTGGTCGTATTGTCCCGTTAAATAACTCACCGCAAACGCCTTATATCCGTCGGGAATTGCAAGTTCTTCCAAATACACGTTGTCCACGGGCGGTTCGGAAAATACCGAAGGTAACGCAGAGTTCAATTCTTCCTCGCTCAAACCCTCTACGTCGTAACGCAAAATCAATCTAAAGTCTTCCGCGCGGATATTGAGCAACGTTTTAATATCCGATTGCTCCTTTCTCGCTTGTACGTTGTCTTTCTTTTCTACGAAAATTCTGTAAATCATATCTCTATCCTAAACTTTTTATTTTTTTTCTTTCTTGGTTTTATTCCCGTTCGATATCGCGGTATTTTATCCCGATATCCGTTCGGTAATACATACCGTCAAAACGGATTTTCTCGACGTTTTTATACGCTTTCTTTCTTGCGCTTTCGACGTCCGAGCCTTTTGCGCAAACGCCCAACACTCTGCCACCGCTCGTCACGAGTTTGCCCTCTTTCATTGCCGTACCCGCATGACACAAGATTACGTCGTCGTCCAAATCGCCGAAGGTAATTTCCTTGCCCTTTTCGTACGCTTCGGGGTAGCCTCCGCTTGCAAGCACGACGCAAACGCACGCACCGCTCTCCCATTGGATATCCAAATCCGCAAGTCTTTCGTCCGTTACCGCCTCGAAAATTTCCATCAAATCCGTTTTCAGCATTGGTAAAATTA
Organism: Clostridiales bacterium; assembly: GCA_015069285.1. GTDB lineage: Bacteria > Bacillota > Clostridia > Christensenellales > Borkfalkiaceae > Scatosoma. The sequence goes on from SVIX01000009.1 coordinate 30,024, forward strand.
CCTGCGTTTCCGGGTCGCCAAATCTCGAATTGTACTCGATAACTTTCATACCGTCTTTGGTTTTCATAAGTCCGAAATACAACACGCCTTTAAAGGTACGCCCCTCGGCGTTCATCGCGTTCATCGTGGGAATCATTATCTTTTCCATTACCTCTTGCGCCGTCTTTTCGCCGTAAAAAGGCGCAGGTGAAAAAGTACCCATACCGCCCGTATTTAAACCCTCGTCGCCCGTTTTTGCGCGTTTATGGTCGCAACTGGTAATCATCGGTTTTATCGTTTTACCGTCAGTAAACGCCAACGCGGAAACTTCAGGACCTTCCAAAAACTCTTCCACGACGATTTTATTTCCCGCCGAACCGAATTTTTTATCAAGCATCATTTCCTTAACGCCGTCAAGCGCCTCTTCGCGGGTTTTACAAATCAAAACGCCTTTACCAAGCGCAAGTCCGTCCGCTTTTAACACGACGGGAATATCGCAAACCTCCACGTACGCTTTCGCCTCCTCGTACGAAGAAAACGTTTCGTATTTTGCCGTGGGGATATTATATTTTTTCATCAATTCTTTGGAAAACGCTTTGCTCGCCTCGATAATCGCGGCGTTTTTGCGCGGACCGAAAACGCGGTGTCCACGGTTTTCCAACTCGTCCGCAAGCCCTAAAGCCAGCGGGTCGTCGGGCGCAATGACGGTGTAGTCGATTTCTTTATGCGCGTCCACCCAATCGCCGACGGCTTTAATATCGCAATAATCGACGTTCACAAGCTCGGCAATTTCTCCAATCCCTGCGTTGCCTTTCATTGCGTAAATTTTGTCCACTTTCGGCGAGGAAGCAAGCGCTTGCACGATAGCGTGTTCTCTACCGCCGTTTCCGATAACCAATACGTTCATTTTTTATTCTCCCTGTGCTTTTCCGTCGGTGATATTCACCTTTCTGCCGACGGTTTGAATTTTCCCTTCGCACAACAACTTCACGCAAAGGGGCAATATTTCGTGTTCTACTTTTAAAATACGCGCTTGCAGGCTTTCGGGCGTATCGTCGCATTTTACTTCTACCGCGCGTTGCATAATGATTGCACCGCCGTCCACTTCGCTCGATACGAAATGCACCGTTGCACCGCTCAATTTTACCCCGTACTCAATCGCCGCCGTATGCACCTTTAAGCCGTAATATCCCATACCGCAAAAGGCAGGAATAAGCGACGGGTGAATATTGATAATCGCGTTTTCAAAACGTTTGATAAACGCAGGCGGAACGACGAGTAGCCACCCTGCCAATACGATATATTCCACACCGTTTTCTTGGAGGGTTTGGGCAACGTACTCGTAAAATTCGTCCTTACTCGCAAATACCGTCTTATCGTATACGAGCGTTTTTATTCCGTGCTTTTGCGCGCGGTCTATCGCCCCGATTTGCGGTTTGGACGCCACCAAATATTCTATTTTACAAAACTCTTCGCGTTCGTTGGCGTCGATAACCGATTGAAAATCCGTACCGCCACCCGACGCAAATACCGCTATTTTTTTCATCATTTTATTTCAAGATAACCTTTTTATCGCCTGCTACCGCTTTACCGATGACTACGACTTCTTCGCCCGTAGCCTTCAAACTTTCCATCGCTTTTTCCACGTCTTCGGGCGCAACGCAAACGACCATACCGATACCCATATTAAAGGTATTGTAAATTTGTTCGTCGCTAATTCCCGCGCGCTTTTGCATTACTTTGAATACGGGAGGTACTTCGTAGGAATTCTTTTCAATTTCCGCCGAAACGCCTTCGGGTAAAATTCTGGGAATATTTTCGATAAAACCACCGCCCGTGATGTGCGCAATACCCTTTACGTTTACCTTTTCAATAAGCGCAAGAATACTCTTTACGTAAATTCTCGTCGGTTTTAAAAGCACTTCCGCCACCGTTGCGCCAAGCTCTTCGTCGTATTTTTCAAGTTCCGCTTTATCGCTATCGCCAAAGAGTTTTCTAACCAACGAATAGCCGTTGGAATGTACGCCCGTCGATTTTAAACCGATAAGCACGTCGCCTGCTTGAATGTTTTTGCCATTGATAACTTTTTTCTTGTCTACGATACCTACTGCAAAACCCGCGAGGTCGTACTCGCCGTCCGGATAAAATCCCGGCATCTCCGCCGTTTCACCGCCGATAAGCGCGCAACCTGCTTGCTTACAACCGTCCGCGATTCCTTTTACTACTTCCGATTCCGCTTCGGGGTATAATCTACCGCAAGCGTAATAATCAAGGAAGAACAAGGGCTTTGCGCCTTGGCAAACGATATCGTTTACGCACATTGCAACCGCGTCGATACCGATTGTATCGTGCTTTTCCAAAAGGAAAGCGTATTTGAGTTTCGTACCTACGCCGTCCGTTCCTGCCACGAGTACGGGTTCTTCCATCTTTTCACCTGCAATCGAGAAAAATCCGCCAAACGAGCCAAGGTCACCGATAACGTTTTCGTTATACGTGGATTTTACGTGTTTTTTCATCAATTCGACCGCTTTATAGCCTCTCGTTACGTCTACTCCGCTGTCTTTGTAAGAAATTGCCATTTTATCTATTCTCCGTTTTTTATTTTTTTGTTTTTCATATTATCTAACGCCGTATTACGACGCAGTTTCTTTTTCTTCGCTTTCTAAAATTAAAGCAAGATGCGAGTAATACAAGGCGCGCGAGGCTTTTCGACGGGCGTTTACTTTGCG
>SVIX01000010.1 GCA_015069285.1 Clostridiales bacterium
TTCGCTAAGCTTCAGCTTAGCTTTACTGCCCTCTCGCGGTGACAGCTTGTATATATTACCACATCCCTTATACCTTTGTCAACTGTTTTTTCAATGTTTTTTTAATTTTTTTTATTTTTTTTAAAAATTTTCAAAACATTTTTCAAAAAGTTGAGGATTATGATAATTTTCGCACTTCCTCGCGGACAGCTTGATTATCTTACCACTTTATTTCCCTATTGTCAACCATTTTATACCAATTTTTTTAAAAAATTTTAAAAATTTTCAAACTTTTTTAAAAAGCTCTTTATTTCGACATCTTGACAAGGGTTAAAGTGATTTTTTCGCCGTTCACGTCCACCTCTTTGGTGTAGCCGTCTGCGCTACCTTCATTTAAAGATACCGCAAGTACGTCACCCGCAAACGCGCCTTTTTGTAAAACTTCTTTTACTTTTCCTTCCGCTATATAATAAATAGCAATTCTATCGGTAATTGCAAAGTCCGCTTCCTTTCGCATCGTTTGCACCTTAGACACGATTTCACGCTCAATACCTTCCACGATAAGCTCTTCGGTTAGCGTGGTATTCAACGCAACGGTAACGCCTTTATCGCTTGCCGAGATAAATCCCGCCTTACTTTCGGTAAAGATTTGTAAATCTTCTTCCGTGAGCGTCACCTCCGAATCGGTATCCATAACGTAGACCCCGCCGTCTTTTACGCTCTCTACGACTTTTTTCGCGTCGCAATTACTTAAAAACGCCGTAATCGCGCCAAGTTTTTTACCGTATTTAGGGCCGAGCGTTTTCAATTGCGGTTTAAGCTTATACGAAATAAACGCGCCTGCGTCTTCCGCCGTCTTATATTCTTTGATGTTCAACTCGTCAAGTGCAATCGCTTTTAAGCCCTCGTCAAGTTGCGTAGTTCTCGCCGTAACCACGTACATTTCGGAAAGCGGTTGACGGTTTTTAACGTTACCCGTATTTCTCGCCGCGCGACCTAAGTTGACGATATCCAAAACGGTATCCATACCCTTTTCCAATTTCTCGTCCACGTACGATAAATCGCAAACGGGGAAGGAACAAAGGTGCACCGATTTAGGCGCGTTAGCAAAAAACGCCGGTACGAGATTTAAATAAATTTCTTCCGCTATAAACGGTGTATACGGCGCGGTGAGTTTTGCAAAGGTAACGAGCACGTACCAAAGCACGGTATACGCCGACGCTTTGTCCTCCGTCATTTCGCTTCCCCAATATCTATCGCGACCGCGACGAACGTACCAATTAGAAAGAATATCCGAAAAATCTTGCAAAGCGCGCGCGCTATCGGTGATGTTGTATTCGTTTAAATTTCTATCCACCACTTCGATAAGCGTGTTCAACTTAGATAAAATCCATTTATCCATTAAGGAAAGTTTACACTTCTTCAAATCGTATTCCGCAGGATTATAATTATCTATGTCCGCATACAAACAGAAGAATGCGTAGGTATTCCAGAGCGTACCCATATACTTTCTTTGCGCCTCGCTGACCGCTTCGGGATAAAATCTCGACGGTAACCACGGCGCGGAAGAAGTATAAAAATACCAACGAACGGCGTCTGCGCCCTGCTTGTTCAATACCGACCACGGGTCTACGACGTTCCCTTTATGCTTACTCATTTTCACGCCGTTTTTGTCGTTGACGTGACCGAGCACGATACAATTTTTAAAGGGCGCTTTATCAAAGAGCAAGGTGGAAATTACGAGTAAGGTATAAAACCAACCGCGCGTTTGGTCCACAGCCTCGGAAATAAAGTCCGCGGGGAAAGTTTGCTCAAACAATTCCTTATTTTCGAACGGGTAATGATATTGCGCAAACGGCATCGACCCCGAATCAAACCAACAATCGATAACCTCAGGGGTACGGCGCATGTTTCCGCCACATTTTGCGCATTTGCAGGTCAAATCATCCAAGTACGGGCGGTGCAATTCAATATCCGCTTTCGCTCCGCATTTTTCAATAAGTTCCGCGCGAGAACCGATTACTTCAATTTCTCCGCAATCAGGACATACCCAAACGGGCAAAGGCGTTCCCCAATATCTATCGCGCGACAACCCCCAATCGATAACGTTTTCAAGGAAGTTCCCCATTCTGCCCTCTTTAATCGTATCGGGCATCCAATTCACCGAACGGTTGGAGGCAATCAATCTATCTTTAATAGCCGTAACCTTGATGAACCAACTAGAACGGGCGTAATAAATAAGCGCGGTATCGCAACGCCAGCAGAACGGATAGCTATGCGTAATTTCCAACGGCTTTAACAACAGTCCTCTCGACTTCAAATCTTTAATGACTGCAGGGTCCGCCGCCTGCGCGCCAAGCCCCGTAAACGCTCCGCAACCCTCAGGGAATTTCCCTTCTTCGTTGATAAGCTGTACTACGGGCAAGTTATAACGAGTTCCTACTTTATAGTCGTCTTCACCAAACGCAGGCGCGATATGCACGACGCCCGTACCGTCGGAAAGGGTGACGTAGGTGTCGCAGGTAACGTAATACGCCTTTTCACGGAAATTAAATTTTTCTTTCCCGAACGGATATAACGGTTCGTACTGCGTATATTCGTATTCCTTACCCGTTTTCTTGGAAAGAACCTGATAGCCCTCTTCACCGAGTACGCTCTTTAATAAGCCTTCGGCGAGGATATATCTTTCTCCGGTTTCCTCCATTTGCACTTCAACGTACTCGTAGTCGGGGTGCATACAAAGCGCAACGTTAGAGGGAAGCGTCCAAGGCGTCGTCGTCCAAGCAAGAATATATTTATCCTGTTCCCCTACGACTTTGAATTTTACGAACGCCGTCGTTTGCTTAACGTCTTTATATCCTTGCGCGACTTCGTGCGAGGATAACGCCGTTCCGCACCGAGGACAATAAGGCACGATTTTATGCCCTTTATACAACAATCCCTTTTTGTGGATTTCTTTAAGCGCCCACCATTCCGATTCGATATAATCGTCGTGATAGGTGACGTAAGGATTGTCCATATCGCACCAATACCCTACGCTGTCCGACATCTCCTTCCATTCGCTCGTATATTTAAACACGGAATTTTTACATTCTTTAATGAACGGTTCAATACCGTAGCTTTCAATGCCCGTTTTGCTTTCCAAGCCGAGTTTTTTCTCAACTTCCAATTCGACGGGCAAGCCGTGGGTATCCCAACCCGCCTTTCTTAAAACGTGTTTACCTTTCATAGTTTGGTAACGGGGAACGATATCCTTCATAACGCGGGTTAAAATATGCCCGATGTGCGGTTTCCCGTTCGCCGTAGGCGGACCGTCGTAAAAGGAAAACTCCGCTCCGCCCTCACGCGATTGCATACTTTCCTCAAAAATCTTGTTCGTGTTCCAATAGTCCACGATTTTCTTTTCTCTCTCCACGAAATTGAGAGAGGTGTCTACTTTTTTATATAAAGACATATATATTTTCTCCTTGTGTTTAAGGTTATTTAACGAATATAAATTAAATAGGGCGACGTCACGGAACGCGGTTGATTAGTGCAACGCACGCTTTTACGAGGAAAACGCAAGAAAGACAAGCATTTTCCAAGGGCGCATACCCTCAGTGGTATGTAACCGAGGAAAATGCGCAGTATTTCGTAGGGTTTTTCCGTAAAAAATCAACCGAGTGACGGGACAAGCCCGAAAAAAACAAAGCCGTCGCGTTTTGGAAAAACACAACGGCTTTTTATACCACCAAAACAAACTATCATTTGTCGCAAAGAATAACGGGTGCGAATCCGTATTTCACTACTTTGTCCCTATATATATAATAATAATGTAGGGAATTTCGCAAAATCAGCTGACGAGGTGATATCTATTTACGGCATCCTTCTTCCTTTCACCAAAACGGAATTTCTCTGTGCGGATAGCACGCAAAGGCGTTGTCCTCTTTTAACGCTTTTTGTATTCAAGTTTTCTATTATTATAACGAATTTTTTTGGTTTTGTAAAGTAAATTTTAGGATTTTTACAACAATACTTCTTTATTCGTGCCGTAAAAAATATCCGCTTTACCCGAAAGTTTTTTACAAATACTTTCAAATTTCTCCCAGGTGATATATTCTGCATCCATTTCGTAGGAATGTCCCCAAATATACAAAAGCTGACGCTCGTCCGTTTTAAGCGATAAAAATTCGTCCACGACCTTTTCGAAATTTTCTTCTATATAATACACGGACGGATTGAAACGGAATAAATTTTCCTGCTTATCAAATTTGCCCGTGGACGTAATCGTTCTCGCATACTTAACGCCCGTATTATTACGGATAATTTCCGCCACGCGTTCGTCGTTGTTGACGCCACCGCAAGGATACGCCATACCGACGACCTCGTAACCGCAAAGCCTGGAAAGCTGTTTTCTATCCTCCTCCACTTGATAAATAATCGCTTCCTTATCAAGCGTCGTTAAATTAGGGTGTACGAGCGTATGCACAGCCACTTCGTGATCTTGGTAAATCTCTTTTACCTTGTGCGCAGGAACTTTATCGTGCCGAACGGATTTACCATTACGTTCAAGCATCCCTGGCAAACCAAGATAAGACGAATTGATATTAAAAGTACCTTTTAAACCGTATTTATTGAAAATTTCAATCAACCGAACGTCTTGCTTGACGCCGTCGTCAAAACTGAAAGTAATCGCTTTTTTCTTACCATTCCACATCCAGTTTTTCTCCTGTTAAGGGCTAACACGGTTAATGTCACGAGGGAACATCGTCGCTTCGCGGACGTTTTTCGCACCGAGAAGATGCATCGTCAAGCGTTCAAGCCCGATACCCAAACCGCCGTGCGGAGGCGCGCCGTACTTATGGAGCATAAGATAGGTAGCAAATTCCTCGGGATTCATACCGAGTTTTTGCATTTTTGCGACCTGCTCGTTGTAATCGTGAACGCGTTGTCCGCCCGATGTAATTTCAAGCCCTCTAAACAACAAGTCGAACGAAAGGGTGTATTCGGGGTCTTCTGGGTCGTCCATCGTATAGAAAGGACGCTTTTTAGAGGGATAATGCGTGATAAAGATAAAGTCGGAATTAAACTGCTTTTTCGCGTATTTACCCAAAAGCTGTTCTTCTTCGGGGTCAAAATCCTTCATATCCGTCGGTTGATACTTGAACTTCTTCATCAAAATTTCTTTCGCTTCCATAAATTTGAGCGTAGGAATTTCCGTAATTTCGGGAACGTCGATATGGAGAAGTTCCACTTCGTTTTTATATTCCGTTTTGAGAAGATTCATAATATACTTCAACGCGCCCGTTTCCATATTCATAATATCTTCAAAGCTATCGATAAAGCCCATTTCAAAGTCCATCGAAATATACTCGTTCAAATGTCGAGAGGTATCGTGGTGTTCCGCGCGGAATACGGGCGCAACCTCAAATACTCTTTCGTACACGGCAACGAGCGCCTGTTTATAAAGCTGAGGCGATTGCGCAAGATATACCTGTTTGCCGAAATAATCGAGCTTGAAAACGTTCGTACCGCCCTCTGCTCCTGCAAAATTAATTTTAGGCGAATGAATTTCGGTAAAGCCTTGTTGGGAGAGAAATTCTCTAAATCCGCGTTGAATCCCTTCTTGCAACTTAAAGATTGCGCGTTCTTTGGGATTACGCAAGGTGACGGGACGGTAATCGAGGTTGGTCGATAAATCACAATTCACCTGTTTTTTGGTAATAACGACGGGCGGGATATCCGCAGGATGGGATAAAAGTTCGATATTATGAATTTGCAACTCATAACGCTTAGACCCGTCTTTTTGCACGCCTGCAACGATTTTACCCGTCACTTTCGCCGCGCATTCTTCTTTCACGTCTTCGCTCATTCTGTACTCGGAAAAGCTTTCCGCGTATACGCATTGAATCGTTTCTCTTGCCGTACGTAAAATGACGAACGCAAAATCGGACATCATACGGATATTATGAATCGTACCTTTCACGGTTACGATTTCATCTTCGTACTTTTCAAAATCCGCATAAGAAACGGTATTCGTCTTCATTTCACCTGTAATTGCCATAAAAAATTTACCTTCTTTTGAAAATTATCGTTTACATTATTTTAATATGTTTGACAAAAAAAAGCAAGAGTTTTATAATGGATTTATAAAAATTTTCTTATTCTTTACCAAACAAAGGAGTTTTTATTTATGCGCGTACTTGCTATTAACGACGTATCCTGTTTGGGAAAATGTTCGCTTACCGTCGCACAACCGATTATTTCGGCTTGCGGAATCACCTGCAACGTACTCCCCACGGCGCTTTTGTCTACGCATACCGGCGGTTTTACGGGGTATACCTTTCGCGATTTAACGGAAGATATTCCCTCCATTTTAGCGCATTGGAAAACGCTGAATATTCAATTCGATTACATTTACAGCGGATATTTAGGGAGCATTGAACAAATCGATTTGGTGCTTTTGATTATCCGCGAATTTCTCTCTGAAAACGGAACGGTCGTCGTCGACCCCGTGATGGGCGACAACGGGACTTTATATTCGGGGTTTACCAAGGCGTACGTGGAGAAAATGCGTTCTCTTTGCAGACGGGCAGATTTTATTTTGCCAAACGAAACGGAGGCTTGCTATTTATCGGAAGTTCCCTATCCGCTTACTCCTAAAACCGCGGAAGAAACGTTGCGAAAACTGCAAACGCTCTGCCCGCACCCTATCGTTACGGGCGTTATGGAAAAGAATACCGTTTCCGTATATTACACGGAGGATAATACAATTCGTTCGTATACGCACGAAAACGTGGAGGGCTTTTTTTGCGGAGCGGGCGACGTATTCGCGTCGGCGTTCGTCGGGTGTTTGGCAAGGGGAAAATCCCCCACGGAAAGCATACGGCTTTCTTCCGATTTCGTTACGAACGCCATTCGCCGTTCGGCAATAGAGGTAACGGATAAACGGTACGGTTTAAACTTCGAAAAAGAACTGTATCCCTTTTTACAAAAATTAAACGAAGACACCGTCACGGTGTAATTTAACAAAATTTACCCCTCTTATATCGTTGACAAACACGAAAAAACCGTGTATAATAAAATTCAAATCTGCGGTGTTCGGAGTTTAGCGTTTAAGCGGAATCCACATTGTATATTCGGGAGCGGTTTATTCGTGGCGATAGACAAGGTCTGTATTTATACGGAAAGTTCGAGGCGTCAAGATACGGCACCCACCTGCTAAAAGCGGGTTCACCCTTCGCTAAGGTGCGGCACAGGCGGATTCCTTTTAACTATGAGTTCACCCACTTCACGATGAAGTGGGTGTTTCATTCTCTTTTCGATTTATATATTTAATGGAAACGCGTTTGCCTTTATCGATAAGATATACCACGGCGTAAGCGAGCGCGCCAAGCGTTTCAAAAATGACGTCCGTCATCGTATCGATTAGCCCTATGTCTATATATGCGTCTAAGGTAACGCCGTTCACGGTGACGGAAGTAATTCCCCCTATCGCGCCGATTTCGCCCAACTTATCCCCGATAAGATAGGAATATATCGAATGAACGAAGGTGTCTTGTTGCATATCCGTAAAAAACAAACTGTCCGCGGTGTATTCGATAATTTCCCATACGACCGCCACGAATACGGAAAACAGCAACCCCGTCAACGCGCAAAGTAAAACGCTAACGTCTTCTTTTTTTAAAATGATTTTCGGCAAATACGCGCCGAGCACGGCGAACACTACGCCTCCAACGGTATGTAAAAGTGTATCCCACCAAGGAATTAAATAATAAAATTTATACGCGTGCCCAAGCGTCGGGCATACGGCGTACGCCAAAACGAATAGATACATCGGCAACCCGATTTTCATTTTAAATAAGCGTTCCGCTAAATCAGGCAAACAAAGACAGCCGACGGAAAGCGCGCATATTAACGCTTGCGAAAGCGTACCCGTTACGGAAAAATAAATCAAAGAACCGACACAAAATAATTGGCATATCGCAAAAAAGATATACCGTATCATTTTTTCTTTCGTACCTTTCGTTTTCGTTTGCTCCATAAATCTTTCTTCCCCCTTTTTTAATTATAACAGTTTACAAAATATTTGTCAATGCAAAATACCCGCGAAAACGCACAAAACGCTTGACAGCGCGCATAAAAAGCCGTATAATACTATTATAATAAAAAAATATAGGTACTGCCACCGGGTAGTTACGAATGTGAGCGTTCGCACCACGTATCGTTAGGTCTTAGAAGATACGGCGTTGGAATGCTTATTTTTTTCTTGCGGAGCAAAAACAATGAAGAAATTATTACGCTATTTTTCCCCTTTTGAATGGACGCTTTGGGTGGGGTCGGTACTCGCCATTACCTTGGCGTTCGTTTTGGGCGGTGATTTTTTAATATGGACGCTGATTGCCTCACTCATCGGCGTTACTGCCTTGATTTTTCTCGCCAAAGGAAACGTTATAGGGCAAGTGTTGGTGATTATTTTCAGCACCTTATACGCCGTCGCGTCCTTTAAACAACGCTACTTCGGGGAAATGATTACCTATTTAGGTATGTCTTTGCCCAGCGCTCTCGTCGCTTGCGTCAGTTGGTTAAAAAATCCGTCGAATAAAGGCGTGTCGGAAGTTCAAGTCGCGAAAATGACAGGCAAAAAATGGATTTTTTTGTCCGTATCCGCCGTCGCCGTTACCGTCCTTTTTTATTTCATTTTACGATTCTTCCACACGAACCGTTTACTCGTAAGCACCCTTTCGGTAACGACGAGCTTTTTCGCCTCCACTTTAATGATTTTCCGTAGCCCCGCCTACGCCGTAGCGTACGCTTTTAACGATATCGTTTTGATTATTTTATGGACGCTCTCCTGTTTTACCTCGCTCGCCTATTTACCAATGGTCGTTTGTTTCTTTGCCTTTTTATGTAACGATAGTTACGCCTTTATCAACTGGCGAAAAATGCAACGCCTTCAAAACGAATAACTTTTTTCGGACGAAATTTTTTTCGTCCCTTTTTTATTTGAAATTATACGAACAAATGTTTGACTTTTTATTGCGTAAGGTATATAATACTAGTATGATTACGCAAGAAAAGTTACAAATTTTAACGGAGAGCGCGAAATACGACGTATCCTGTTCGTCGTCGGGAAGTGGCAGAAAAAACCAAGGCGGAATAGGAAACGGGTATATTGCAGGGTGTTGTCACTCGTTCACGCCTGACGGACGGTGTGTTTCGCTATTAAAAATCCTTTTAAGCAACGATTGTATTTACGATTGCAAATACTGTCCCAACCGCGTGACGGCGGACGTTCCGCGCGCGACGGCGACGGTAGACGAAATTTGCGAACTTACGATAGATTTTTACAAACGGAATTATATCGAGGGGTTGTTTTTGTCCTCTGCCGTACATAAAAATCCCAACTATACGATGGAACGGCTTGTGGAAGTAATCAAAAAATTGCGGACGGAATACAACTTTCACGGCTATATTCACCTCAAAGGGATTCCGCGCGCCGACCCTTCGCTAAATAGGTTGGGGGCGTTATACGCGGATAGAATGAGTTATAATATCGAACTCCCCTCCGAGCAAAGCTTAAAACTGCTCGCTCCGCAAAAGGACAAGCGCAGTTTGTTATTGCCTATGAAAAATTTAACGCAAGAACGCTCTGCATTTTTAGAAGAAAAGAAAAAAGGACTAGTCAAAGGACGCTTTTTGCCTGCGGGGCAAACGACGCAAATGATTGTAGGCGCGTCCCCCGAGGCGGATGGGCAAATTTTAAGGCTAACGCAAGCGTTATATCGGAATATGCAGTTAAAACGGGTATACTACTCCTCCTATTTACCCGTAGTCGAAGATTCGCTTTTACCGAGCAAAGCGGTTGGGCAGTTACGGGAACACCGATTATACCAAGCCGACTGGCTGTTGCGGTTTTACGGGTTCACCGTGGAAGAAATCGTAAACGAAAGCGAAAATTTATCTATGGAATTAGACCCCAAATGCGCGTGGGCGCTCAGGAATATGCATCTTTTTCCTATGGAGATAAACGACGCGCCGTTGGAAGGGTTGCTCCGCGTACCGGGCATCGGCGCGAGAAACGCGCATAAAATTATACAGGCAAGACGCTTTACCACGCTATCTTTCGAAGATTTGATAAAAATGAAAATCGCGTTAAAGCGCGCGAAACATTTTATCACCTGCAACGGGAAATTTTACGGCGCAAAAAACGAAACCGCCGTCAAAGGATTGCTTATATCGGCGGAAAACGGTGAAAGCGCGATACAAACGGATATCTTTTCCTTATTACAAAACGAAAAGACGGTAAGCGATAAAAAACTGCTCTTTTCAGACAGCGCCACCGCGCTTACCGTACGGACGGGAGAATTGTAGAATTGTCACGAAAACACGCAAACGGTTACGAAAAATTGAAAAAACGAGGCTAAAATGTTATATATTTTCGACGGAACGGTATACGGATTTTTAACGGCGTTTTTGGAAGCTTTTCACGACGAAAACGCCCTGCTTTGTTCGCGCGAAAAACAACTTGTTTTAGGGTATACGCCCGTATTCGTCACGACGGACGAGGCGCGCGCAAAAAAAGCGGAAAATCGCTTAAAAAGCTTCGACGGGGATTGCTTACGCGATTTGCAAACGCTACTTCGTTGCGGACAAGCAGACAGCGAACAGGTTGCGTTCGCTTATTTTCGCGCCTTGGCGAACGCCAAGCGACCTATACGCAACGATTTATCTAAAAGCGAAGTATTTCAAGCCACCGAGTATATAAAAAAAGTCGGGCTGGAAATTCACCGTTTCCACGGTTTTATCCGTTTTATGGAAACGGCAAGCGGAGCTTTATACGCCCCTTTTGCGCCTGACAACGATATTTGCGAATTGTTATTACCTCATTTTCGAGCGAGATTACCGCACTACCCCTTCGTGTTACACGATACCGTCCGTAAAAAAGCCGTCGTTTACGACGGGGAACACACCTTTAGCGCGCCCCTTGATAAAGCGGATATATTGCTTTCGGCAAACGAAACGGCTTGGCAGTCGCTTTGGCGAAAATATTACGACGCCGTAAATATTCCCGCCCGCGAACGGTTAAAACAAATGCGCGGATATATGCCCGTACGGTATTGGAAATTTATGCCTGAAAAAAATAAATACTCGCCGTAAAGACGAGTATTTTTTGTCCGCCGTATTGTAATTAAAGTAGCATTTCCATAATCGTTTGGAAATTTTTTTCTTTGGCTTTTTTAGATACGCTAAACCAATCGATAATCGTCAAAATTCCACAAACGCCACACGTTAAAAGTTTTAATACTCCCATACCCGTATCGCCGAGCATAAATCTATCTACGCCCAAAGAACCAAGAAGTACGGACATAATTAAAATCGTCGTAGGATTTTTGAATTCCATCATAGAAATAAGCGAATATTTACTTTCGTCAGCCTGTAACATTCTTTCTTTTATCAAAAGCACGTGATTAGGCAAAAAATATTCTCTATTTGCCGTTAAAAACATATCTACTTTTGTTGCGTCCATAAAACACCTCCGTTTTTTCTTTTTTATCTTTCGTTGTCATAAAATTTTGATAAAAGCTACGCGGACAATGTAAACTGTAAAAATCAAAATTCCTGCGACACAAAAAAAACTGTTTTTTAGGCGTTGCGATAACGGTAAAAACTCCTCAAACGCATATACTACGCCTAGTATCGGTATAAATAAAAATAAGGGATGAAAAGAAAACGCAAGACGAACTTCTCCGTTTAAAAAACAGCGCCACGCCCTCGTCAATCCACAACACGGGCAAGAAATACGCAAAAACCGATAGAACGGACAACCAAACGCCAGCCCGTATGCCCCAACTAAAATCCCTAATCCTATTTTTAAGAGTACCCTTGCGTACCTTCCTTTGTTCGACTTCATAATTTTATATTATAATTATATCAGGTCTTTTGACCTATGTCAAGACTTTTGACCTAAAATGGCATATAATTTTATTATGCCTTATATTGACGTCATCAAACAAATTATGCAAGAAAACAATTTAAGCCAACAAAAGCTTGCGGATATTTTGGGGATAAATCAAACGACGGTAAGTCAATGGTTATTGGGGCGAAAAAAGCCCGGGTACGACAGTATTTTAATGTTGTACGAAAAGTTTGCTATCGAACCCAATCTGCTTTTCGGCATAGAGCGTTAGTTTTTTGATAAAGCGGATTTCTACGCCCTATGTTCCGTATAAAAATATGCGCATACGCGCATTTACGCAATCCTTTATCGGGATTAACTGATAAAACTGCCTCTTTCTTTTTATAAAAAAGAAAAAAGCAAGCGACAAACTATTGACAAAAGCAAACGCTTTAAGGTATAATATTATTATGGCAAAGGCTTTTAATTGCCTTTGCCGTCTTTTTAATTCGTTTATTTTTACCGAGGAGAAAATTTATGAAACTCGTATCTGATTATTTCGGCTGTATGGTATTTAACGACGAGGTAATGAAAGAAAAGCTTTCCCCCGAAGACTACGCCACTTTAAAACGCACGATGGAACACGGCAGAAGCTTAAATTTATCCGTGGCTAACGCCGTTGCAAACGCAATGAAAGATTGGGCGGTGGCTTTGGGCGCGACGCACTATACGCATTGGTTTCAACCGATGACGGGCATTACCGCCGAAAAACACGACAGCTTTATCTCCCCCAAAGACGGCGGAAAGGTGATTATGGAATTTTCGGGAAAAGAACTCGTCCGCGGAGAAACGGACGCATCCTCTTTCCCGTCGGGCGGATTACGCGCCACCTTTGAAGCGCGCGGATATACCGCTTGGGACGCTACCTCTTACGCTTTTATTAAAGACGGCGTACTTTGTATCCCTACGGCGTTTTGTTCGTACGGAGGCGAAGCGCTCGACAAAAAAACCCCCTTGCTCCGCTCTATGGAGGCTATCAACCGTCAAGCGCTCCGCGTATTAAAATTATTCGGGAACGAAGACGTGACTTCCGTCAAAACGACGGTCGGACCTGAACAGGAATATTTCCTCGTAGACAAAAATCTGTTCGAACAAAGAAAGGATTTGATTTATACGGGACGCACGCTGTTCGGCGCAAAACCGCCCAAGGGTCAAGAAGTGGAAGGGCATTATTACGGCGTCATCAAACCCCGCGTACAAGCTTTTATGAAAGAATTGGACGAAGAGCTTTGGAAACTTGGCGTACCGGCAAAAACCGAGCACAACGAAGCCGCGCCCGCGCAACACGAACTTGCGCCCGT
This sequence comes from Clostridiales bacterium, assembly GCA_015069285.1. Classification (GTDB taxonomy): domain Bacteria; phylum Bacillota; class Clostridia; order Christensenellales; family Borkfalkiaceae; genus Scatosoma. The sequence continues at coordinate 13,219 of SVIX01000010.1, forward strand.
TTTTGAAACGACGAACATCGCCGCCGACCACAATCAGTTGACGATGGAAATTATGCAAAAACTCGCCAAAAAACACGATTTCGTGTGTTTACTCCACGAAAAACCGTTCGAGGGCGTAAACGGTAGCGGTAAACACAACAACTGGTCGATTTCCACCAACACGGGCGTCAACTTATTAGAACCGGGCGCAACGCCTTACGAAAACGCGCAATTTTTATTGTTCCTTTGCGCCGTTATCAAAGCGGTAGACGATTATCAAGGATTGCTCCGCATTTCCGTCGCCTCTGCGGGTAACGACCACAGACTTGGCGCAAACGAAGCTCCCCCCGCCGTCGTATCTATGTTCCTCGGCGACGAACTGACGGAAATTTTAGAAGCGATTGAACGGGACGAGGGGTACGATACTAAAGAAAAAGAATTAATGCGTATCGGCGTACACACCTTGCCGAAATTCCCCAAGGATACGACGGACAGAAACCGTACTTCCCCCTTTGCGTTTACGGGCAACAAATTTGAATTCCGTATGCTGGGCGCGTCGGCGTCCGTTTCGGGCGCAAATACCGTTATCAACACCGCGGTTGCCGAGGTATTGAAACAGTTCGCGGACGAATTAGAACAGGCAAGCGATTTCCAAACCGCTTTACACGATTTGATTAAACGCGTATTCACGGCGCATAAACGGATTATTTTCAACGGCAACGGCTACGACGACAAATGGATAGCCGAAGCGGAAAAACGCGGGCTTTTGAATTTAAAAACCACCCCGGACGCATTAGCGACCTATTTAGACGAAAAAAATATTGCTCTTTTCACCGCGCATAAAGTATACACGGAAAAAGAAATGCGTTCCCGTCACGAAATTTTCCTTGAAGATTATTGCAAAATTATCGAAATTGAAGCGCGCACGATGGCGGATATGGCGATGAAAGATATTCTCCCCGCCGTTTCCGAATATTCGCAAACGCTTTGCAATACCGTACACGCAAAGAAAAAATTAAACAAAAAATTCGATTGCCGTTACGAAACGGATACGTTAGAACGCATATCCTCGTTACAAACGATTGTATATAAATGCGCGCAAAGTTTGGCGTATAAGCTCGACCACGCGGTATTGATGCACGACGCGGAAAGCCGTTCGCAATACTATAAAAACGAAACGCTACCCGTAATGCAAAGCTTACGAATGGCGTCGGACGAATTAGAAACGCTCGTCCCGTCCAAATATTGGTGTTTCCCCACCTACGGCGAATTGCTGTTTGGGGTAAGCGAATAAGGAGTAAATAAGTATGTTTGACGCAAAAAAAGCCACGCAAGACGCGGTGGCTTGGATACGGAATTGGTTTGAAGAAAACGGAAAAAACTGCAACGCCATCGTCGGCATTTCAGGCGGTAAAGATTCCAGCGTAGTTGCTTCTTTATGCGTAGAGGCGCTCGGCAAAGAACGGGTCATCGGCGTTTTGATGCCCAACGGCACGCAACCGGATATCGATTGCTCCAAGCAACTCGTCGAATATTTAGGTATCCCCTATTTCGTCTGCAATATTCAAAAAAGCGTAGACGGGGTATTGGAATCGCTCAAAGAAAGCGGTTTGGAAATTAGCCGTCAAACGCTGGTCAATTTACCCCCTCGTATCCGTATGTCTACTTTATACGCAGTATCGCAATCAAAAAACGGACGCGTTGCAAATACTTGCAACCTCTCCGAAGATTGGGTCGGATATTCCACAAGATACGGGGACTCGGCAGGCGATTTCGCGCCGATTGCGCAGTTTACCGTAAAAGAAGTAAAAGAAATTGGGAAATACTTAAATCTCCCGTTGAATTTAGTAGAAAAAGTACCCTCCGACGGCTTAAGCGGAAAGACGGACGAAGACAATTTAGGGTTTACCTACGCCGTATTGGACAAATATATCCGAGAAGGCGTATGCGAGGACGCGCAAACGAAAACGCGTATTGATTATTTGCATAAACTTAACGCGTTTAAATTAAAACCCATTCCCGCTTTCCCCTATCAACCAAACGAACAATAAGGAAAAAAAGAAAATGAACAAAGGTAAATTTATCGTATTCGAAGGCATTGACGGGAGCGGTAAAAGCACACAAATTAAATTGCTTTCGCAGTATTTAAAAGAAAAGAACGTTCCTTTTTATATCACGCGCGAACCGACGGATAGTCCGTTCGGCGCGCTCGCGCATCAATGCATGACGGGCAGAATCGATACGGACGATAAAACGATTGCCAGCGTTTGCGTTGCGGACCGCATCGACCATATTTTCAACAAAACCAACGGATTGTTGGAAAAAATCAACAACGGCGTCACCGTTATCTCGGATAGATATTACTTCTCCAATTATGCCTATCAGGGCGTATATATGCCGTTAGAATGGCTAATCGAGGCGAATAAATTCAGCGCGGAAGCATTAAAACCCGACGTAAATATTTATATCGACGTAGAAGCGAAGGTAAGCGCGAAACGCTTACAATCCCGCGGTGATAAAGAACGCTACGAAGAAGAAAATACGATGTTCCACATCCGTGAAAAATACTTCGAGGCGTTTGACAGGTTAAAAGACGCCGAAAACGTGCGCGTCGTGCAAAGCCAAAAAGAACCTATGCAAACGCAAATGCTCATTCGCGAAGTCATCGACGAATTATTTAAATTTTAAATACAAAACCCTGAACTCCATTTGATATGCGCCCCAAAAGTTAGACAAACTTTTGGGGCGCATATCACTTTTCGTGGATGAGGCAATTTAATTTTAGTTCCCGTTTTCCGTTTTTCTTAAATCGGGATTTTTTCTTTTTTTAGTCCACGCAAAAAGTTTCAAAAGCAAGAAGACGATTTCGTATATCGCAAAAGACAGGAAAAACACGACGGCGCTTTTGAGCATCAAATTAGGAAAGGAAGTAAGCTTTGACAGCGCATACGCTACGCCCATATGTAAAATATAGATATAAAAGGGCGCGGATTTCCCTATCCAAGTATAGTAAAAGTGGCAATTCGTTTTTTGCAATCCCATAAAAAACTGCAAGAAGAACACGGCGGAAAGGACGCCCGTAATATACATTTCCAAAGCAGAATTTTCACGCGCGACGAGGTGATGTTCGGGGATTTGTAACGCAAAAAATAATAACGCCAACGCCAAGTAAAGATATTTCGCCCAGCTCTTTTTATGCCAATCCCAGCGCGCAATCCAATAACCCAACCCAAAGGTCGGCAAACCGAAAAACCACGCGTTGCGCATATAGCGGACGGGGATATCCGTCGTCGGCTGAAGGATATACATAAATCCGCTAAAGAAAAAATATATCGCAAAACAAACGGGAACGAGCGTTTTATACCAACCCGTTTTTTGCCGTTTGACAAGCAACAAATGCACGAGCGAAAGAACGAACATCGCAATCAAAAACCAAATTTGCGCTCCTACCGTATAATAAGGAACGGGCGCGTTCAAAATGAAAAACTTGAACAACGGCGACTCCCCTTCGTAAAAAATCGTGGTAAAAAACCAACCGACGCTCGTATTCGTGATAAAGCAAGAAATAAATTCGAAAACCGTATAAAAGGCGATGCCTATCAGCATATACGTTGCGGAACGGCGCACGAAAGCGACGGCTTTTTTATTTTGTATTGCCTCGTCCCGTTCGTAAAGAAAATATCCGCTTATCATAAAAAAGGTAGGCACGGCAAGACGATAAAGCGGAAAAAAGGCGTACGTCTTATCCGTGAGGTGAATACAAATAATCATAAACGCAAGAAAGAACCTAAACAAATCCAAATAAACGTTTCTTCCTTTTCTTTGCTCTTGCATAATAAACTCCTTACAACATAATTACAGTCAATTGCTTTTTAGATACTCAAGGATTTGCTCCGTCAGCTGGTCCATTCCCGTTAAGTCGGGGTGCGAATTTTTTCGGGATATATTTTCAGGCTGAACGTATTCGACGGACAAGTGTTCACAGGCAACGGCAAACGATGCTTTCATCTCTTGCCCAAGCAATTCCTCTATGATAACGAGTATCCTTGCGTTTGGAAGATTGCTCTTTAAATTTGTGAGCAAATACGTAAACGCAGGATATACGCAATACAAGTCTTCCGAAGTAAAATCGTCGTAGATTAACTCCCCGAACGGTGCGTGCGCCCAATAATCGTTTAAGCCCCCGTAGACGATTACGGTATTCACCTCTTCCTTTTGAAAATCCGTTTGCTCGAACAACGCCGTCATTCGACCAACAAAGGAACTCTCCGAAACGTCAGCGCCGTCGTATCCCGTATGACAGATAGTCGAGCCTGAATAACTGGAATTGAGGAGCAATCTTGAATGCGTTCTATCTATGAGTTGATGCCACCACGTTTCTTTCGCTTTGTTTACGTTCGTATAAGTAGCAGTCTTCGAATACCAGCTGGGATACCCTTCGGGAATATATTCCGTAAAAGTAGAATAGCTATCCCCAAAAATAAGAACGTTCCCTAAATGAATATCCTCTTTTTTCGTACAACCGCCGAAAGCGCATATCGTCAAAAAGAATACCGTGATAATGGATAAAAATTTTTTTCGCATCTTACAAATCCTTGTATTTTTTCTATGAACTATTATAGCATATCCCTCGTAAAAATGCAACGCCTTTTTTTGCCCCTTGCGTGAACTTACGACAATTCGTGGGGTCACGAAAAAAGACGCCCGAAGGCGTCGTTTCGTGTGAATTATATAATCTTTAAATCGCAAGCACTATAATGATTAAACCCATAATAAAAATCAAAATAGCTATAAATAAGATAAACAAATAAATTTTTTTAATTAGCGGTGATTTTTTTAACGATAGATAAATCAAACTATACATTATTGCGCCCAATATAGCGTTACCGACAAAGAATAATCCCTGCACTAAAGAATAAAACGGTATCTTTTGCATTAAGATAAGAGGAAGGTCAATACTAACGCTCAACAATAACCCCACCGACAATGTAATAAAAAACAATTTTTTGTTTTGTATCATTGATATACTCTCCACAATGAATTTTCTTTCATAATTTTATTATAGCAAAATATATAAAATAAGTCAACAAATTCGATCGTAATCTCGTTATCAAGAAATGATAGCCAAATCCTTGCGAATTTGGCGTAAAAAAAGATATTTTGGGGAGTTTACGTATGGATTTGAATCCGTGTGCTTTTTAGTGATATGCCTCGCTATGCTCGGCGTGATATTACTCGTTTCACTCGTAGTGATATCGTTCCCTACGCTCACGGTGATATTATATTCGCCTTGTAACTTTCAACGCGCGAAGCGCATATCACTTGCAAAGCAAATATCACGCATTTATGCATATCACTCGCCGAAAGGCGAATATAACTGAAAAACGACAAAATTCTGTCGAATTTTGTCGTTTTTCTGGTGGAGGTGGTGAGAATTGAACTCACGTCTTACTCGGCTACCAAAAAACTTTCTACATACTTATTTTATCTATTATTTCTTACCCAAACAACGCGGATAAACACGCTTTGCTCGGCGCAGAAAGCTAAATAATCTTTATAAAACACTTTCCGATTTTATAAGGATTTTTCCGTCTTCATAACGCCACGACCCCAACCGACGGATAAATCGGGCGTGACGATTCGTTTAAAAACGAAGTTACGCTGCTAAAGCGTAGTTTGCATTTCTATCTGCATTTAAATTTAATCGGACCGTTTTTAACGCAGTCTTTCCGCTCTGCGGTATGCTTATTCTTTCGCGCACCGGCAATCGAATCCGGTACACCCCCAAAATAATAAGATTGTTATTGTCGTAGTATTATTATACACACCTTATTACAAAAAGTAAACTAATTTCGCGTAAAAAATTACAAGCAAGTGAAAAGATATTATTTTTTCCAAGTTTTGGGCATAAACAAAACGAGAATAGGAAAGACCTCCAATCTGCCAATCAACATATCGAAAATCAATACGACTTTCGACCACCAAGAAAACATTGCGAAATTGCCCGCAGGTCCTACGGCGTCCAAACCCGGACCGATATTGTTAATCGTTGCCGTTATCGCCGTAAAATTCGTCGTCGTACTTTGTCCGTCCAAAGAAACGATAAGTAGCGACAATATGAATATTAAGAGATACGCGATAAAAAACCCGTTGATATTGCGGACCGTTTCATCGTCTACGGCGCGTTTATCTATCGTAATCTTTTTAATTTGTTTGGGATGCAACATACGGCGGGTTTCTCGGGTTGCACCCTTAAAGAGCACGATTATTCTCGATACTTTCAATCCACCGCCCGTACTGCCCGCGCAAGCGCCTACGAACATAATCATCACGAGAATCGTTTTAGAAAACGACGGCCACAAATCAAAGTTTTCGGTAGAAAAGCCCGTCGTTGAAATTAACGACGCGACGGAAAACGCGGAATAACGAATCGCCTCGCCCGTCGTATACGCATAAGCGTTCGATAAACAAAGATTTACCGTTATCAGCGTAATCGCCGTTACGACGATACCTAAAAAGACGCGTATTTCCAAATTAAACGCTTCCTTGAATTTACCGCAAATGATAAAATAGTAGGATGCAAAATTGACGGAAAACAAAATCATAAACACGGTTATTACGATTTGCGAGTACGCCGAATAACCGGCGCAACCGTCCGCGCGTACCGAGAATCCGCCCGTTCCCGCCGTTGCAAACGATATATTGATAGCGTCGAACACGGGCATATCAAATATAAGCAAAACAAACTGTAACAGCGTCAACGCCCCGTAAATAAGGTACAAAATTTTAGCCGTAGAACGCATTTTAGGCACGAGTTTATTCACCGTTGGTCCGGGGCTTTCCGCGCGCATAATATTGATATTATTTCCCCCACCGCAAAGTGGCAAGAACACCATAATAAACACGAGCACGCCCATACCGCCTATCCAATGCGTAAAACTGCGCCACATTAAAATACACCGCGGTAATGCTTGTACCTGTTCCCCCGACAACACACACGCGCCCGTCGTCGTAAACCCTGATACGATTTCAAATAACGCGTCTACGTAAGTTGGATACGTTTGGGAAAGTCGCAAGGGTAACGCGCCGAATAAACTCAGCGTTATCCAACAAAGCGCGACGATAACAAACCCTTCTTTTGCATAAATGGAGGTATTTTTCGGTTTACCAATAAGCAAAACCGAACCAAGCGCTACGCAGGAGAATAACGCGATAAGAAAATCGTACACCTCTTTTTCTCGATAAATTACCGCCGTGAAAACGGGTACGAGAAAAAAAGTTGCCTCAAACAACAATATCCAACCTACCGTTCTTTTGATGATTCCGTAATTCATAATCTAACCCTATTTCAATACCTCTGCAATATCGTGCAAAGGAAAGCTCGATATAACCACTACGCTATCGCCCGCCAAGATGACGTCTTGACCGCGAGGCAAAATCACCTCTTTACTGCGCGTAATAGACGCAATCAATACGCTCTTTTTGAATTTGAGCTGGTACAACGGAACGCCGATTATAGGCGAGGTTTCGCGCACTAAAAATTCAGACGCTTCTACCTTGCCGGGGATTAAATTATGTAACGTTTCCACGTTGCTTCCGCTCGTATTTTTTCTTGCGCGCACGTACCGCAAAATCGTATCCGCCGTAATAGCACGCGGACAAACGAGGGTATCGAGGTCTAATTGATTGATTACGTTTGCGTAATCCATTCTATTGATTTTCGTAACGAGTTTACCGCACCCTACGCCTTTGGCGAACACGGAAAGCAAAATATTTTCCTCGTCCAAATCGGCAAGCGCAACGAACGCGTCCGCGCGCGTAACGCCCTCTTCTAAAAGCAAATCGTGGTCGCTCGCGTCGCCGTGGATAACGTCTACGTCCTCCCATTCCTCGGCGATTTCCTCGCATACGGTTTTATTTTTTTCAACAATCTTTAAACCAATCCCCGAACGGGACAAAATTTCGCACAAATAATGCGCAATAACGCCACCGCCTACGACCAGCGCGTTTTTAACCGAATGACCTTTGCTGTGTAATTTTTTGAAAAATTCGTTTGCGTTTTTGGGCGTAGCGACGATAGATACGACGTCCTTTTCGGCGAACACGAAGTTACCGCTTGCAATATACGCCTCCTCGCCCCGCTCTATCGTACAAACCAACGCGTCTAAGCGGTATTTGGTCACGAGTTCTTTTACCGAAAGACCGATAGCGGGACTGTCTTTTTGCAATTTAAATTTGACGAGTTCCACTTTACCTTTTGCAAACGGTTCAATCTTGATTGCGGAGGGAAAACGAAGCACGCGCGCAATTTCTTCCGCCGCCTCGTATTCAGGATTAATGACCATCGCCAAATTCAATTCTTCTTTCAAATAGGAAGCGTCGGCGCTATATTCGGGATTTTTTACTCGCGCGACCGTTTGACAATTTCCTTCCTTTTGCGCGATAATGCAACAAAGCAAATTTAACTCGTCAGAATTCGTAACGGCAATCAGCAAATCCGCTTTATCAATTCCAGCCTCGCGTTGAACGGTATACGTCGCGCCGTTACCGACGATACCCATTACGTCGCAACGGTTGATTACCTTTTCCACCTTTTCGGCGGACATATCGATAACGGTGACGTCGTTGCCGTCGTTATTCAATTTTTCCGCAAGCGTTCTGCCTACTCTGCCACAACCGACAATAATAACATTCACAAAGTTTTCTCCTTTTTACGCTTTCTTTTGAGGGCTAACTTTTTAAGGGAGGTACGATGCTCCTCACCGGAAAAAAGACGCGCAAGGTTTTTATGATGCGCGCACCAAGTTAAAAGATTGATAATAAAAATCAAAATATATACCCATATAAGACAGGCGCTTAACGGTTCGTTCGCATACCGAAAAAAGAAAATAACGAGCTGTATCGTGCTAAACGTCGAAACGCCTAAAAGCGAACCGAGCGAACCCCATTCGGTAAGGGAAATAAACAAAACCACGCATAACAGCCACGCAAAACTGATGAGGAGCAACCATAAATTTTCGCAAGATAAGCTTACCCAAAACAGTCCGAGCGTCGAAGCAATCCCCTTACCTCCTTTAAATTTCATCGTAACGGGAAAGATGTGCCCGATAACGACGAACAATCCGCAAAAATAACGGATAAAGTCGGAAACGGCAATCCCCGTTCCCGTAAAGATATAATTTCTATATACAAAATATCCGATAAGCGCAGGTATCCCGCCTTTCAACGCGTCGCAAAAGAAGGTAAGCAATCCTATTTTTAAGCCGAATTCACGGCTCATATTCATCGTTCCGGGATTACCGCTACCCATTTTCGTAATGTTATTCCCTTTTATTTTAGAAATTAAGACGGCAAAATTAAAGCACCCCACAAAATAACACACGATTGCCACGACAACGAACTGCCACCAATTTTCAGAAAAAGAAAATTCCCGCATCCTTTTAATCCTCGTCTTTTTTCTCTCGAACGGTAATACGAATAGGCGTACCTGAAAAATCGTACGCTCTTCTAATGGTATTTTCTAAATATCTTTCGTACGAAAAATGCAACAATCTTTCGTCGTTGACGAACAGCGCGAACGTCGGCGGACATACGCTCACCTGCGAAGAATAAAATACTCTCATTCTACGCCCTAAATAGGAGGGCGGTTCTTGCAAGCGGATAGCGTCGCCGATTAAATCGTTCAATTCACCCGTAGGCACTTTAAAAGACGCGTGCGCGTACACTTCTTCCGCCGAGGACAATAATTTGTCCACGCGTTGTCCCGTTTTTGCGGAAATATAAATGGATTTATAATAATCCATAAACTTCAAATCCTCTTTGAGTTTTTCCTCAAAACGGTTTATCGTATGCGTATCTTTTTCTACGATATCCCACTTATTCATCACGATTACGGACGGTTTTCCCTGTTCGTGCACGTACCCGATAATTTTTACGTCCTGTTCGGTTAATCCTTCCGCGCTGTCCACGACGAGCAAACATACGTCGCTCCGTCTTACCGCGTCGAACGCGCGCATATTGCTGTAATACTCCACGTCGTCCTCTACACTACGCTTTTTACGGATACCCGCCGTATCGATAAGCGTATACGCTTTGTCGCCACGGAAAAAGAGCGTATCGATAGCGTCGCGCGTCGTACCCGCCATCGGCGTTACGATACTTCTTTCGCTACCCAAAAGCTTATTGACTAAACTCGATTTACCCGCGTTAGGCTTGCCCACGACCGCAATTTTTAAAGAGGGCACTTTTTCTTCCGTGTTCTCGGGGAAATATTTCAACGCCTCGTCTAAAACGTCGCCAATCCCTTGAGAGTGTTCAGCGGAAACGGCAAACGGTTCGCCAAGCCCCAAACAATAAAACTCGTATACCTTTTCAGGGGAATAATCGTCAATTTTATTCACTACCAAAATAACGGGTTTTTTGCTACGCCGTAAAATATCCGCCACGTCGTAATCGGACGGATGCAATCCGTCCCTGCCGTCCGTAAAAAACAAGATAACGTCCGCCGTATCAATCGCCACGTCCGCTTGTTTGGCAATTTCTCGCCACATTACGTCTTCGGATTTTAATTCCAAACCACCCGTATCTACCATCGTGAAATTTTTCCCGCGCCACGTCGCGTCCGTATACAACCTATCGCGCGTAACGCCCGGTCTGTCTTCGGTAATGGAAATTTTTCTACCTGCTACCTTGTTAAAAAAGGTGCTTTTCCCTACGTTGGGTCTTCCCACCAACGCGATTAAAGGATTTGCCATACTCCTCTCCTTTTTCTTTATAAGTCGATTTTTTGCCATTTGCCGTCGTACAAAACGTACGAACCGTCAAACCCGACCTTTTTCAGTAATTTTTTCGTTTCTTCAAAATGCGCGCATATATGTTCCGCTTTATGCGCATCGGACGAAAGCGCAACCTTCCCTCCGTTTTCCGCAATCATCTTTAACAAGCGTTCGTTGGGACAGGGCGTAGAGCGGAATCCCCTCGTGATAAGTCCCGTATTCACCTCGAAAATGCTACCCGTTTTTAACGCCTCTTTGAGATAGCTTTCCGCCAATTCCCAATACCGTTCGTTGCCCAAGTAACGCTCTTTTTTCTTTTCGTCGAATTTAGTAATCAAATCAAAATGCCCGATAACGTCCGGTTTGCGCTTAATAAGATACTCTAAAAAGTAATCGTAATACGCTTTCGCAAACGCCAAATCGTCGTTATTATAAAGCTCCAAACAGGTCGTAAAATATTCGTAATTGGAATCGAAGGGGTATTGTTTCCCCTGATAGAGTACGTTATGATACGAACTGATAATATAATCGAACTCCTCGCGATTTACGGGGTCGCCCGCATCCTCTTCCACGCCTAAATACACCTGAATTTTATCCGCGTATTTTTCTTTCAGCCTTTTTATTTCCTTGATATAACCTTCCGTATCCTTCATACAGTACCGCTGGTCGAAATCCATAAACCCGTGGTCGGAAAAACCGAGCGCTTGCAATCCGTTTGCGATTGCGTACTTTACTATTTCTTCGGGCGTATTTTGTCCGTCGCTAAACGTCGTATGCATATGATAATTTGCTAACATTTCTTACCTCTTGCGTCTTTTTTCGTGGACAATATTTCAATCAATCCCGTTCCTCCGCGATAATTTACGCGGATGTTTTTCACGCCGATTGCCTTTTTTAACGCCGACAGCGTCATACCGCAAAGGAAAACTTCTTCCCCTTCTTTTAACATATTCCCGTCGAGCACCAACTCGTCGAACGCCTCGCCCGTAGCTTTATACGAGGACACGGCGTTTAACACGTCCCTGCCCGTGAGTAAACCCGTACAGGTAACCGTTTCCCCGAAAAATTCGTTTTTGACGGATAATACGCTCGCTTGTAAATTGTTTATCTTTGCGTTACACGCGTCCACGACCTTTTCTAACGGTTTTTGCGCGCTGACGCCACAAATAATCAAAGATTTTTTTTCTTTTTTCAATTTAGCGGATACGCTCTCAAGCGCGGAAAAGGCGTCGCATAAAAATTTCGTCGTCAGCCCCACGCCGTTTTCAATTTGCGCAAAGTCGCCGTAAAAATGTGCGTTTTTAAAATCCCGCCCCGCTTTAATAAAATACTCGTCGGCAGGCAATAAAAAGGGAACGCCGAATTCTGCGTTTAATCTATCCGCCAACTCCAAAATTTCTTCGCTTTGCGTTTTATCCACGTCGGGAATCTCCGTTAAACCTTGTCGATATTTGGTCAATCCCGTCGGAACGAACGCTAAATCCCTAACTTTAGGATAATAGGCAAACAAATCCCTTGCCGTACGCTCTAATTCCGCTCCGTCGTTTTCCTTAGGCACGATAACCGCCTGACAATGCAAGCAAACCCCGCCTTTGACGAGCGTATCGATTTGCGAAAGAATCTTCCCCGCGTGACGGTTGCGCAATAATTTTACGCGAAGGTCGGGATTGGTCGTATGCACGGAAACGTACAACGGCGAAAGCCCCAAGCGTACGATTCTATGCAACCCGTCGTCCGATAAATTGGTCAGCGTAACGAAATTACCGCAAGCAAAACTCATAGAATAATCGTCGTCTTTTACGTATAAACTTTCGCGCATACCTTTGGGCATTTGGTCCACGAAACAAAACACGCAACGGTTTTGACAGGTACGGATTTTTGAGTTTTTCGCAAACTCCAACCCCAAGTCTTCCCCCTCGTCCTTTTCCACCGTCACTTTTTTTTCTTCGCCCGTACGGCTATCGCGAACGGTGAGCGTAAAATGCGACCGTTCGTTATAATACAAATAATCCAATTCGTCTTCACAGGGAAAATCGTCGAACGCCGTGAGCGTATCGCCCGTTTCCAAACCGAGCGTTTTTGCAAGACTATTCCCTTTTACCTTGGTAATTCGCAACATACCGATTTTATAACTTCCTTTACCGTTTAGGGGTGAAAAAGATAGGCAAACGCATTCTCATCTAAGTCGAAACGCTTGCAAAGTTTTCGCAAAATCTCCGCAAACACGGGGGGCAGATATGCGTTAAAAGTCATTCTTTCCTCCGTTTTAGGATGCGTCAACTCTAATTGCCACGCGTGCAGAAGTTGTCCGTCCGCGTTTAATTTTTGTTTTTTAAACCCGTACACGGGGTCACCGGCAACGGGATGTCCGATATGCTTTGCGTGTACGCGGATTTGATGCGTTCTGCCCGTTTGCAAAGTAAATTTACAAAGGGTAAACTCCGTCCCAAAACGCGCAACCACTTCGTAATCGGTAACGGCGATTTTTCCTTTCCCGTCGGGCAAAACCGCCATTTTCAAACGCTCGGTGGGGTGTCGGCCTATGTCCGTAACAATTCTACCGCCGTCCGTTTTCACGTTTCCTTCCAACAAAGCAAAATAGGTACGCTTACACGTTTTTTCAGCAATCTGTTTAGCCAAAGCAACGTGCGCCCTATCGTTTTTCGCCACCACCAACAATCCCGTCGTATCCTTGTCTATGCGATGCACGATACCGGGACGCAACACTCCGCCTATACCGCTAAGCGAATCAAGCGCAAAAAGCAACGCGTTGACGAGCGTACCGCTATCCACGCCGTTCCCCACGTGTACCGTCATTCCCTTGGGTTTATTGACAATCGCAAAATCCTCGTCTTGGTACACGATTTCAATCGGAATATTCTCCGCGCGCACGCTATAATCAACGGGGTCGGGCACGCAAAGTTCAACTACGTCCCCGACTTTTACGTCCGCGCCCGCTTTCGTTTGCGTGCAACCGTTGACGAGAACGGCGGAGTCTTCTATTAGTTTTTTGATGCGGGAACGGGTAAACTCGTCCGTTTGTTCGCTTAAAAACACGTCCAAGCGTTTGCCTCCGCTTTCCGCAACGAATAAGCGTTTATCCATTATTTTGTTTCGCCTGTTTTTTTGCTTCGGCTTTTTCTTCCGCCTCTTTTGCAAGCGCTTTATATTTTTTCGTTGCAGGGAAAACGGCGTCCGTATCCAAAAACAGTAGCGCCAACACGAGAATCACCGCGCCTATGGAAATAAAGAAATCCGCAAAATTGCAAACGGCAAACCCGAAACGGCTTAAATCCACCATATCGCGAACTCCGTACGCGCCGTTCGCTTCCCAAACGCGATAATATACTCTATCAATCAAATTGCCCGCGCCACCGCTGACGATGAAGACGAGCGCGGTATTTAACCAACTACGACGCTTATCCGTTTTGCAATATAAAACGGCAAGCCCTGCCATCATGATGCCCGTCACGGCAATTACCGCTATTTTCAAGACGGGCGACGCGTCTGACCCCAAACCGTAAGAAATACCGCGATTGTAGGTGATACGGAATTCTATCCAGTTGGGAATGAAAGAAATCTTGCTTGGACTCCCTGCGGAAGAAAAATATACGTCCGCCAAAAGTTTGGTCAGTTGGTCAACGAAAACGAGCAAAAGGAAAAGAAATATTCCCCACCATTTACTACCTTTCATTAAGCCCCCTTTTTTCGCAGACTCGTTTAAGAGTTCGTTGTTTTTCATTATCGTATATCCTTTTTCGTCTTTTTTCTAATATCGTCTATCAACCCGAATTTTAAGGTATGCAATTTTTTGGAAAGGTCTACTTTATACACGTGCGGTAAATCTAAACGCAAATATTCTTCCCAGAACTTAGAAAGTCGCTGTTTTGAAAATTCACGAATTTCTACAAGCTTAGGGAATTGGTACACGAGTTTGCCCTTTTCCACGATGGTATGCTGTAATTCCTCGGCGTAGAAATTTTCTACTTCGTGTTGTTTCCAAGTTTCTACGGGGTGGAAAAGCGTCAAAGGCTGACTGTCGTCCACGCTTTCTTCACGCAAGGTAATTAAGTCGGCTATTGCCATTCCGTCCGTTTTGTCGTATAAACGGTACAACTTTTTAAACGCGGGATTGGTAATCTTCGCCGTGTTATCCGAAAGCTTGATTTTCGGGGTCATACTGCCGTCTTTATGTATGACCGCGGAAAGTTTATAGACCCCGCCAAGAGCAGGCAAGTCTTCGGAGGTTATCAAACGCGTACCCACGCCCCAAGAATCGATTCTCGCGCCCTGTTGTATAAGCGAGTTTATCGAACGCTCGTCCAAATCCCCCGACACGCAAATAATCGCTTCGGGGAAACCTGCCTCGTCCAACATTTTGCGGGCTTTTTTGGAAAGATACGCCAAATCCCCGCTATCTAAACGGATTCCCTTGGGTTTATAGCCCTTTTCTTTTAATTCTCTAAACACTTTAATCGCGTTAGGAACACCGCTACGGAGCGTATCGTAAGTATCGACGAGAAGTAAACAATTTTCAGGATACGCATCTGCATACGCGCGGAACGCTTCGTATTCGGTAGGATAATCCATTACCCAGCTATGCGCCATCGTACCCGCAGCGGGCACACCGAAGGCTTGCGCCGCAATTACGTTGGAAGTAGACGCGCAACCGCCGATAACCGCCGCCCTCGCGCCGTAAATACCTGCGTCCGGACCTTGCGCTCTTCGTAAACCAAATTCCATTACCACGCCTTTTCCTTGCGTCGCGCGACAAATCTTCGAAGACTTCGTTGCGATAAGGGTTTGGTGATTGATGATATTAAGTAACGCCGTTTCCGCAAACTGCGCTTGAATAAGGGGTGCTTTCACCGTTAAAATAGGTTCGCCGGGGAACACGGGTTCGCCCTCGCGAACGGCGTATACGTCGCCCGTGAATTTCATCGTGCGTAAATACGCCAAAAATCCCTCGTCAAAAAGGTTCAACGAACGCAAATACGCAATATCCTCCTCGTCAAAATGCCAATTAAGCAGGTATTCTACCGCTTGTTGCAAACCTGCGGCGAGGGAATAGGTAATCAACGCGTTTTTTCTAAAAAACAAATCGAACACGACTTCTTCTTCGTGTTTGTTTTGACGGTAAAAACCGTACCCCATCGTCAGTTGGTATAAATCGGTAAGTAAAGTAAGATTTCTCATTTTTCTATCTCCTCCGTTTTATTTTCTTCGTTTTTCGACGTGTTTTTGTTTTTCGCGTCGGTTTTTTTCTCGTAGCGTTCGGGATAAATTTTACACATCATATTGATGTCGGTATAATAGGCAATTTCCCGTTTATAATCCCCGATATAATCGGTGATGCCGTACGGGTCGCCGTTCAATGAACCGATAAAAGCGCCTTCCTTTTGTTTGTTGCGAACGAGCAGATATATCAAAAGACCTACCCCGCCAAGACATAACAGTATTGAAGTGACCATAGACCAAGGAATGGACTCGCCGAGAATAAAGCTCGAATCACGCAAAGGTTCCATAATCGAACGGGTTAAACCGTAAACGGCGAAATAAAGCGCGGTGTTGATACCGTTGGGTTTTTTAGGATTTTTCCAAGCGTGGATAAACAAAGCTATCGCCGCCGATAAGGTAATAATGCTTTCGTACAAGAAGAACGCGTAGTGCCAAGTTCCGCCCGTGATATCCGTTTCAAAACCGAACAGTTTAGAAAAAGTAAGGGTAACCGTTTGCATACAATTCCCCGACTCGTTGATATACACGCCTATCGGAAAGAAATGCAACGCCTCGTTGGTTATTTCCGTACCGTATACTTCCTGATTGGCAAAATTCCCCCAACGCCCTATCGCTTGCGCGAGGAGCAAACCTACGACGATGCAATCGCCAACACGGAAAAAGTTGACTTTTTTAATGATACAAACGAGCGCAACGCTGATAACGCCCCCTAAAATACCACCCATAATGGAAAGTCCGCCCTTGCGAATGGAGTCTATCGCGAACCATTCGGAAATGGGCATACCGTCCGTAATGCAATAGAACAAACGCGTAGTAATGATTGCTACGGGTAAACACACGCAAAAAAAGGTCAAAAATAAATCGGGCGACATATTTCTGCGTTTAAAGAGCGCGGAAATGACGAAAAACGCGGATATCATTCCGCAAACGATAATAATCGCGTACGCGTGAATTTTAAATCCGCCGATCATAATTCCGGGAGATTGAGCTAAAAGTGTCGTTACGTCCATAACTTTTTTCCTCTCAAAAAAAGATTATCACTATTATTATAGCATAATAATAAAAAATCGTCAAGAATGCGTTGACGATTTTTTATATTTTTCACATTTTTAACTGATTTTTAGTTTCAACGCTTTTATCCGCGCCACCGACGGCAATATGGCGATAAACAACGCGTAATTGAATACGCTATTCCAAATTTGTCCTTTAAAAATTAAGCGATATACGATATACCCCCAAAAGGAAACGTCACCGCCAAACCGACTTGCGATATAATCGAGCACCGCCGTAGAAAAGCCCATCGCGCGGTTATAAAAATAAAAGCCCGTACTGTTAATCCCCACCGTACACACGAGAAAGGTCACGATACAAACGCCGAACAGCTTTAACCAAACCGCCCACTTTTTCTCGCAGGGGAACCCGTTAAAAATCATACCCGACAACAACGCAAACACGCCCGTGGATAGCCCCACCCACGGCATATACATATACGCGGGATTGGCGAGAAAGCCTAAGAAATCCCCCAACACGCAAGCGGTAAAACCAAATACCGCGCCGATAATCACGCCCGTTAAAAGCGCAACGGTAATCGTCAACGAGAATTGATTGTCCAAGAACTTAAACTCAAAGAAATTCGTCGCGATACAAAGCGCCGTCATCACGGCAATATACGCGATTTTACGGCTTTGATTTTTACCTGCAAGCGTTCGGGAAAACAACAACCGTTTCCAAAAGGGCGTTTTTTCCTCTTCTTTCGTATAATGCATAAAATAAAACCTCCTTAACGTAAGAAGGTCCGCGATTTTAAGGGGATAAATTTGCGTTCAACGCATACCTGTATACCCCGTTTTCGTAGCGGACGCGCCTTTGCACCGCAGAAAACGACGGATAAAATTACCGTTTTCTTTCGTCCACCGACAACGTCCCGTTCGGTGACACTTTACGCGCAAAAGGCTACTCAACTTTTGTTAGACTCATTATACCTCGTTCCCAAAGAAAACGCAAGCGTTTGCACGCATAATTTTTACTTTTTTTACAGAAACTTAGCGTATGGCACTTATCTTTTTCCGTACGATTTTTATTTTTATCGCAACGCTTATCGTCATGCGACTTATGGGGAAACGGCAAATCGGCGAAATGCAACCGTACGAATTGGTCATCACGCTGATTATTGCAGATTTAGCCTGTATTCCGATGGCGGATAATTCTATTCCGTTGCTTTACGGCGTCATCGCTATTTTGACGGTGTATCTGTTACACCAAATTATCTGTCTTATCGATTTAAACTCCTCTTTCGCGAAAGCGGTGGTGAGCGGGATTCCAAGCGTGGTACTCAACAAAAACGGCATTGACGACGCCGAACTGAAAAAGAATAATTTAGACGTTGCCGATTTAATTGAAAGTTTACGCGTAGAAGGATATTTTGCGTTAGACGGCGTAGAATACGCGTTATACGAGGCAGAAGGAACGTTTTCTGCGTTGCCTAAAAAGGACTATCAAGAATTACAAAGCTCCTTGCCCCTCCTTTTGATTGACGAGGGAAAATTCGACGAAAAAAACGTTGCTTATACGCAAAAAGATAAATCTTACTATTTGGATATACTCAAAGCCCAAGGTTGCAAAAACCTTAAAAAAGTCTTGGTGATGACGGTTGACGGCAAGGGCAAAGTATATTTGCAACAAAAAGGCGAAAAATACCGCGTGTTTGAACTCGGTTGGACGCAACAGCTTTGGTAAGGAGGAAATTATGATACGGACGATAGCAAGCATCTTGGTTACGCTCGCCTTGATTTTCGGTATTTCTTTTTACGAGGGAACTCGAGTGAAGACGACGTTTGAGGATTTTGGCGCAATACTGCAAGTTCTATACGAAAAAACGGACGCGGGCGAGGTAACGCACGAAGACGGCGTTGCAACGGAAAAATTTTGGGAAAGCCGAAAAAAAACGCTACACGTTTGGTTGCCCCACACCGCCATACAGGAAATAGACTATCAACTCTACGAGGCAGTTGGCTGTCTGTACGTGGAAGATTACGAAAGCGCGCTCCCCAAGCTTGAAATTCTTTTGGGTATGTGCGAGAATATACCGCAATCGTACAGATTAAGCTTAGAAAACGTATTTTAACCTAAAAAGACGGAACGCCGTCTTTTTTTATTTTGGCTATGTCATAGAGAATGGTTGATTAACAAAAAATTTATTTTTCTGTGTTTTTACGAGAAAAATGCAAGAAAGACAAATATTTTGTGAGCGCGCGTACTTGACTTGTACGAAAGCGAGCAAAA
>SVIX01000011.1 GCA_015069285.1 Clostridiales bacterium
AAATTAACGGCGTGGATTCTTATAAGAAAGGACAATATATCGTTGCGCGAGTAAAAGCGACAGAGGGAGGAATGACGTTACGTTTCTACAACAAGGATAAATCGATTCAAGACGCTATGTGTTACACCGAAGACGGTACGATGGTGGCCGTAACCGACCTTAAGGCGAATACGTGGTATTACTACGTATGGGAAGTGATCGAAGGTGGTGAAGTTACCTGGCAGGAGATTGTTTTCGTAAAGCACGGTAGTACGTGTCGCCACTTTGTAAGCGACATATACGTGACAAATGATAGCGCGTCGATGCAATCGTTGTTAAACCAGAAGTTCTCGGCATAAGCTCCCTACGGACGCGAATAGTAACCAATAACCAAACGTTATTATGAGCGAAAAATCTCATAATGAGTAGCGGAGGGCAATGCGCCCTCGCGATGACGGCTGTCAGTTAAGGCGCAAAGGGCTTTAGCTCGTAGCGATAGAGGCTTACAGCAAACAATCAACGCTTGGACGGGTCGGAAATGGATGCGTTTCCGACCTGACAGGCGACGATAAACAAAGTGAAAACGAACGGTTTACCCGAATTTTCGGGTAGGTTATGGTTTTCGTAACTATTTTTTGTTAAGAGATGCCGTTGCTAACGTCTCGCAATTACAAAAAAAATGATTTAGGAGAAAGAAAAAAAGATGTTTTTTATCAAAGACGGCAAAACGGAATATAAAATCGTTGTAAAAGCGCCTGCATCGGAGCGCGTAGAATTTGCCGTTAAAGAATGGACGGATTTTATATTGGAGGCAACCTCTTGCCAAATGCAAACGGCAGAGGAAGGCTATACGGGGAAAGCGGTCGTGCTTAGCTATACGGATAAAGGCAACGAAGGCTACCGTATTTATACTGAAAATGGAAACTACTGTGTGGAAGGGTATTGTGAAAAGGGCTTAATCTACGGCGTGTACGGGTTACTTCGCCGTATCGTAGGCTTAATTTTCTACACTTCCGACGTTTACGATATCCAAAAAGGCGATATCGAGTTTAAAGAGCTTGACGAGGAGCGTATTCCCGACATTCCCTCGCGTGCGATTGGTAGCGTACCTATTGCGAGTAGTGTGTTGGACGAGCCCTTGACGAAAAAAGAATTTAGAATGGGAATTTCCAGCTCGGGGGATAATTGGGGTATCAATAGCCATTCCTATTTTAAGATTTTACCGCCTGAGAAGTACAAAGAGTTGCATCCCGATTGGTATACCCAAGGGGACGACGGTAAGAATTTGTGTATGTCCAATTTGGAAATGCGTGGTGAGTTTGTTACGCAATTAAAGCGCATTATTTTAGATCATCCGAAGAGCAAGTATTTTATGTTGGGGCACGAAGACCACGAATACGGTTGCGAGTGTAAGGGCTGTCTTAAGGCGGTGGAATGTTATGACGGCTTGACTGGTATTTTAGAACTTGAATTTACCAACGAGGTTGTAAAAGAAATCAACGCGTGGGTAAAACAAGAAAAAATCGAACGCGAACTTGTATTCGTTACGTTTGCGTACGTGCATTCTATCGCGCCACCAGTGAAAAAGGTGGGAAATACATACGTGCCCTTATTTGATTTTAAACTGGAAAAAAATATCGGCGTAATGATAGCGCCGTTGTTTGCGAGAGGAGATAAGTCCTATTTCGACGATGAAAACTGTCACGGAAGGTCAACCTGTCATTACGATATTTACGGCTATAAAATGAAGGATATCTTCCTCGGTTGGCGCGCTATTATGGATAAGCTATTTGTTTGGTCGTATTGCAACGATTTTTGTGAAACCTTAGCACCGTTCAACTGTTGGGACGGATTAGAAGGAAATTATCGCGGATATAAGGATATCAACGTAGAATACGTGTTTGAAGAGGCTGCTTATAATCGGATCGTACCCAACTTCCATTATTTAAGACCGTACGTATTATCCAAGCTAATGTGGAATACGAACTGTTCGCTCGAAAGCGCGATTGACGAGTTTATCGAGGGATTCTACGGAGCGAACGCCGCGCCGTATATGCGCAAGTATTTTGATTATTTGCGCGATTGTTGCCGTAAAATCACATCGGAAAAGGGCAGACCGATGCTCTACATCCGCTTGGACGATTTTAGTGATTTAACGATGCCCGAATATTGGAGTGTAGACGTCTTGAAAGAAGCATTGCGTTTGCATGAAGAAGTTGTTGCGCACGCAGACGAAGAGTATAAAGCCCGCGTAGAGGAAGAGGGTTTCCCGATATGGTTTATTATGCTTGCTCGCTACCATCATCGTATTACCGACGAGGAAAGATACGAAATGGCGAAAAGGGCGACTGCGGTTATGGAAAAATACGACCTTTTGGTGCGTGGCGAGGGGATTCCCTTTGTGTATTTGCAAAAAATTAAAACGTTCGTGGACAGCCCGTATTTTAGAAAGGTTAAAAAGAAATAACTTATACAAGAAAAACGCCTCAAGGGCGTTTTTTCTTTTGGTGGACGCATGGGGTTCTTGTTCTGCGAACAAGAGTAGCGCAACGCCGAAAGGGCGAGTGGAAGAAAGGAAATATCATGGTCGGACGTTGCTCAAGCGGTCTCGGATAAGGTAGGGTAAACCTTATCCTCGGTCATCGTTCGCGCGGAAAAAATGCGCTCACTTATCTCGTCCCTACAAGGCATTATCAATGCCTTGTTTAACGGGTAACTCGTCCTCCGCTAATTACGGAGTTTCTCGCCTCTCGCTACAAAAAATATCCTCGCGTTAAAACGCGAGGATATTTTTTGGTGGACGCGAGAGGGCTCGAACCTCCGACCTCTACCATGTCAAGGTAGCGCTCTAACCAACTGAGCTACGCCTCCAAAGTTTACTTTGTTATTATAGCAAATAAATTTCCCTCCGTCAATCGTTTTTAGGCGCATTATTAAAATAATGTAAAGAAAAACGACCTCGGCAAAGCAAGTCGAGGTCGTTACGGGTATTTAACTGTTTATTTCGTGGGTTCTTTTGGAAAATAAATAATAGAAACCGACGAAGAAAAGGATATTCGCCAAATACAGCGTGGGAATAATCACGAATGAAAGTAATTGAGAGGGGACGGAAACGTCCGCTTTGAAATACACGGCAATCATCGTAACGACGATGACGGCAATTACGAATAACACGGAGGCGGTTACGACGTAAGAGGCGTGTTTTTTCCTTCTTACCCGTTTTTTGAACCCGCTTGCGTATAAAATCGCGCAAACGATAAAGGCGAGGAATCCAACGGCGAATCCTGCGATAGGATATACGATAGGCACGCCTAAATAGTCTTTCATAAAGAAAGCGACTAAGCTTTCGAACGCAATAATACAAAATACGATAAACGCCGATTTAAAAAGGGTAAGACCGCCGTTATAATATCCGTTTCCGAGCGTTTGAGCGGGGCGCGGTTCAGCGGAGGTGATTTGCGTTCTGCCCATATTCATATTTCCCGCGGTATTTAATTTAATGCCTTCCGTTTGCGCGCGACCGCGTATATCCGCGTACGCGCTTTCTGGGGAGGGTTGCGGTTGTTGGGGTTGCGTGAAAGCATACGCATTTTCAGGTTGTTGCGTAGGGTATCCAAAGCCGTAACCGCCGGAATAGCCGTTTCCTGCGTAGGTCGCCGTGGCGTATTGACGGGCGCGTAAATCTCTGGCGAGGTTGTTTAAAGAGTTCTCGCGATTGTTCAAGTCCAACTCCCGTTCTTGGATTTCTCCGATAGTGCGTTGTAATTGCGCGCGTTCTTCGGTAAGGCGTTGTTGCGCGTTCGCCGTTTCTTCTTGGGCTTGTGTCAACGCTTTGCGTTCTTCTTCTAAGTCCGCAACCGCCTTTGCGTGAACTTCCCGTTCGTTTTGCAGTTTTGCGCGTTCCGCCTCTAATTTTTCTAAATTCTCGTTAAAGAGTTTTACTTGAACGTTGTACGAGCTTAACTTATCCGCAAAATCGAATTGTTGCGTCGCAAGTGCGTTTTTGCGTGTGATAAAATCAAGCTGTTGTTGATTGTATACCGCTTGCCTTGCGGAAATTTCTTTTTGTTGTTGCGCGACGGTGTCCAAATCCTCTTGTAACTTTTGCGCCGTTTTCGAAATTTCCATTTCCCGAAGTTGCAACTCTTCGCGCCGACGGCGTAAATCTTCGTCCGTGGCGTCCGTTACGATTTGTTTATCGCTTATCGAGCGTTGCCGTTCCTCTAACGCATATTCCCGTTGCGTAATTTCATAAGTTTTTTTATCAATTTCTCCGCGTTCTGCCTGTAATGCGGTGCGCAGAGCGTTGACTTCTTCCCGTTCCTTTTCAAAATTTAATTTAGCCGATTCCAAAGCCTCGTTATCCGCGCGAAGGGTATCGCGTTCGACTTCTAAAATTTCAAGCTTGTTTTGCAAGTCTTCGCGTTGCGTTTGTAATTGGCGTTTTTGTTCTTCTAACTCCGCAAGAGCGATGCTCGTACCTTCTTCCGTTTCGCGAATGTTTTGCGATTGTTCTAAAAGCGCCTGTTCGCGGGCGAAAAGTTCGTCTTCTTTTTCTTTTAAACGCGTTCTTTCCGTTTCTAATTTATCTTTTTGCGTTTCAATTTGCGCTTGTTGCGAACGAAGTTCTATATCGCGGTTATAAAATTCCGAAGATTTATTTTCTAAATCGTTCCGCAAAAGCGCAATCGTGTTTTCCTTAGACGCGATGGCGGAATTTAAAGAGGTAATTACGCCGTTTTTGTTTTCAAGCTCCGCTTGCGTAGCGATAAGTTCCGCTTTGGTTTGTTGTAACTCTTCGCTGTTTTGCGCCGACAGTTTTAATTCTTCCGCCTGTTTTTGTAAAGAAAGAAGGGTGGACTGGCTTTCTGCGAGTCTTTTTTCCTGTTCGTCGAAAGCGTCGCGTTGCGCCTGTAATAACGTTTTTAATTGCGCAATTTCGTCCGTTTGACGGATAAGCTCCGCTTTGGTTTGCGCGATTTCTTCTTCTTTTATTGCGATTTCCGCTTCTTTGGCTTCTAAAATCGCTTGTCCTGCAAGCAGACTTTCTCGTTGTTCTTCCAACTCGCGGGTTTGCTGTTCTACCTTGTCTTTAAGCTCCTTAAAATCCGTTTTTTGCGAAGAGAGAGAGGAGCTTTGCGTGGAGAGGAGCGCCCGTTCGCGTTGCAATTCGTTTTTTAAATTAGCGAGGGCTTTTTTCTCGTCCTCAAGCGCCGATTCGCGCGCGGATAAAGCGCGCTTTAATTCTTGTAATTCCGTTTGCTTTTCGGTGATGAACGAAAAATCGTAATGCGCTTCGCCGTCTGAAATTAAGCTATCGATAATCGTTCGGGAATATTCCCATTCGGCAAGATTTTTTTCGGTGATGCGTTTGCCTTCGTCGGTGAGGGAGAAGTATTTTCTTCTACCGCCGTAGGAAGAATCTCCGTAGTACGATTGCACGTATTGTAAAGACTCCAAGCGTTTTAAAGCGCTATAAAGGGTGGGTTGCTTAATCGTATATAAGCCCCCGCTCTTGCGCTCGATTTCGTAAATGATATCGTAGCCGTATTTATCTCCGTCGTATAAACTGCGGAGAATAATGGTGTTGATATGCCCGCGGATAAGGTCGGAACTAATTCCCATATTTTGTTCTTCGCCACCCGTAAGCGTTTCGTCGGCGTCTAAGATTTTGTCCGTTTCAACCATAATCAATCTGCTCCTTCGTGTGATAGAGTACCTAATTTAATACTTTATAAAAGTATTATATCACAAATAGCACCCTATTGTCAATACTATTACAGACAAAATTGTAAAGTATATCGTAAATTTTAGTACTTTTCTGTAATTTTGATTTTTTCTTCATTGACATTTTTTAGAAAAAAGTGTATAATAATAAATATGGAAAAATACGTGCATAGTAAAGAGTTTCAAGTAAAATATTGCGAGGCGGATTTCAAAGACGAACTAAAAACGTCTACCGCGCTTTCGTATATGGAAGAAGTGGCGTGTTCGAGCGCGGACGAGCTGGGTTTTGGTTACGATTACGTAAAACCCAAAAATCAGGCGTTTATGGTGACGAATATTTGTTGTGAATTTTACCGTCCAATCCGTTTGGGGGAAAAGATAACCGTAAAAACTTGGCCCACACCGCCCACGTTCGTCGTGTTCGGCAGGGAATATCAATTTTTTTCTGAAACGGCGGAACTTCTCGCCAATGCGTCGTCGCGGTGGTGTCTTATCGATATGCAAACGGGAAAACTGTTACAATCAAAAACGATAGACAATCAAGATTATTCGACCTATAATACGGACAAGGCGTTAGAAAACGTACAATGGAAAATTCCCGCTTTCTCTATAGAAGACGGGGAATTGGCGTTCGTTATTAAAATTGCCAATTCGGAATACGACCATAATTTACACGTCAATAATACGCGTTACGCCGATTATTGCTTGAATTGTTTTTCCGTGGCGGAGTTGTCCGTTTGCACGCTTGCGCAATTTTCCATATCTTACGTGAAACAATGCAAGGAAGGGGAAGTTTTAAAATTTTATCGGAAAGCAACGGAAAAGAACGTATATTTAACGCAAGGCGTAAACGAAAAAAACGAAATCGTGGTGCAAGCCCGTATCGTGTTCGGGGAATGAAGTATGCGCAAGAACGGAATTAATAAAGAACTCGTGGAAATAGAAGGAGGCGTGTGCGCTCCGCTTGGATTTTGTGCGAACGCAACCGTTTGCGGAATCTTAAACGGGAATAAAGAAGACTTGGCGCTGATTGCCTCGGAACGGCGCGTACCGACGGCTTGCGTTTTTTCAAAGGGAGGTATCCTTTCTCCCTCCGTCACCGTAACGCAAAAACATTTAAAATCCAATCGCGGACAAGCGCAGGCAATATTGCTAAACGGTGGCGTGGCGAATTTTTCCGAAGTCGGCGAAACGCTCGCGGAAAACGCTTGTCGGAGCTTGGAGCGTAAAGCGCAAATTTCCCGCGACGAAATCATCGTAATTTCTACGGGAAAAATAGGAGAAGTTTTTCCTTCTACCGCCTATTTGCAAGGAATAGAACGCCTTGCCGAAGGGCTAAATTGTTGCAAGGTCGCCTCGCAAAAGGTGGCAAGAACAATCGCGCCGACGGCAGAAAGGGCGAGGCAAAAGGCGTTTTCCTTCCTTCTTGGCGATACGCCCTGCAAAATAGGCGCGGTTTTTCAAAAAGGGATACATAACGAAAAAACGCCGTCGGGCTTGGTTTGTTGTTTGACTACGGACGTGTGCATTACGTTCGAACGCTTACAAAAGGCGTTAGCGTCTGCCGTGCGTGAGTCCTTCGATTTATTATGCGTGGACGGCGCACCCTCTCCGTGTGATACCGTTTGCATAATGGCGAGCGGAAAGGCGGGGAATTATAAAATATCCGACGAGGATACCGAATACGATAAATTCCGTTATTTTTTAACGGAGGCTTTGAAAAAAATTTGTTTCGCGACGGCGAGCGTTTGTTCGGAAAATAAGGCGTTTTCTTGCCGAGTGGAAGGCGCGAAATCCGCGCGTCTTGCGAAAACGGTAGCGAAAGCGTTGGCTTATTCGCAGACGGTCAAACGCATTTTTTCCGATTTGGAAACGGACGCGGAAGGGATACTTTGCGAATTGCACGCAGTATCCGAACGCATAGTTTTAGAACGACTGTCTTTCACGCTAAAATCAAGTACGGGCGAGGCGGTGCTTTTCGAGGACGGAAAATGCGCGAACTTTCAAGAAAACGCTTTGAAAAGAATTGTTTTAGGGGAAAGTACGGAGCTTTTCGTTCGGTTAGGAAGAGGGAATTATACCGCGTCTGCCATCGGGGTATTCTAAAAAAAAATTAAAAAAAATATTTGGAAACCGCTTTGAAAGGTTGACAAGAAAGTAAGCTTGTGTTATAATAGTAAAAATTCGGCAGGTGGAAGTATGTTTTTAGCAAAAAACAAAAAAATGAACGGAATAGAAGCAAACGAAAGGGCAGTTGCCGTTTTCGCGGATTCTTATTTTTTCATTCTTCCAATAAACGCAAAACTTCTACAACGGGACTGATTTTTGAAATCAGTCTTTTTTTTAGAAAAAAGCAAAAAAGGGTTTGCCTGCTTGTAAAATAGGATAATAATAAAAATTACGAGTTATAAAAAAGGAAGTGCTTATGAAGAAAAAAGTGTATGTAACGTTGCAAAACGGAAAGACTTTCCAAGGTTATCGCTTTGGCGCGGAAGGCGAAGTTTCGGGTGAATTGGTGTTTTCGACGAATATGGTCGGCTACGTAGAAACGCTTACCGACCCTACTAATTACGGTCAAATCCTCGTGCAAACCTTTCCCCTGATAGGCAATTACGGCGTAATGCAAGCAGACATGGAAAGCAAGCGCGCGTGGGCAAAGGCTTTTATCGTCCGCGAGGCGTGTGAAATACCCTCTAATTTCCGTTCGGAAGGTACGCTCGACGCATTTTTGAAAGAACAAAACGTCGTCGGCGTATACGGTATCGACACGCGTGAACTGACGAAAATTTTGCGTGAAGAAGGCACGATGACGGCGGTAATAAGTAATAAGCCGTCTACCTCCGTCGACGCGGAAAACGCCGAAGAGGATTGCGTGAAAATCGTCGCGCCGACGCAAAGAGAAACTTACGGCGCGGAAAATGCGAAATATACGCTTGCTTTGTTGAATTTAGGTACGAAAAAAAGCATTATCGAAGGATTCGTAAATCAAAACTGTCGTATCGTCAGTTTGCCTGCTACGGCAACGGCGGAAGAAATTTTATCCGTCGGCGCGGACGGCGTCGTGATTGGCGACGGTCCGGGAAATCCCAAAGCAAATTTGGATATCGTGGAAGAGATTAAAAAACTCGTTGGAAAAACGCCTGTGTTTGGCGTAGGGCTTGGACATTTGCTCTTTGCGCTTGCGCTCGGCGCGGATACGAAAAAACTTAAATACGGACACCGTGGCGGAAATCAACCCGTAAAATGTTTAAAATGCGGAAAGGTATATATTTCTACGCAAAACCACGCGTACGAAGTAGTAAGCGAAACGGTAAATAAAGGAGAAGTGCGTTTTATCAACGTCAACGACAATTCCTGCGAAGGTATCGTATACGACGAAATGAACGCGCTCACCGTCCAATTTGCGCCCGATTCGTTCGGCGTCGGTCACGTCGATAATCCGTTATACAAAAAATTCTTTACTTTTATGAAGAAGGAGAACGAAAATGCCTAAGAGAAGTGATATTAAAAAAGTACTCGTTATCGGGTCCGGTCCTATCGTTATCGGACAAGCCGCTGAATTCGACTATGCAGGCGCGCAAGCTTGTCGCGTTATGAAAAGCGAAGGGGTGAACGTCGTTCTTTGTAACTCTAACCCCGCAACGATTATGACGGATAAGGCGCTTGCGGACGAAATATATCTTGAACCGCTTACGGAAGAAACGTTAAAGCGTATTATCATCAAAGAAAAACCGGACAGTTTGCTCGCCTCGCTCGGTGGACAAACGGGGCTTACGATGGGTTGTAAATTGGCAAAATCGGGATTTTTAGAACAGCACGGCGTAAAGCTTATCGGTACGAAACTTGACGCGATTGACCGTTCGGAAGATAGAGAACTTTTCAAACAAACGATGGAAAAAATCAATCAACCGTGCGTGCCTTCGGATATCGCGTATACGGTAGAGGAATGTGTGGAGATAGCAAACAAACTCGGTTATCCCGTTATCATTCGTCCTGCGTATACCCTCGGTGGCGCAGGTGGCGGTGTGGCGTATACGGAAGAGGAACTCCGCCTCATTTCACACAACGGCTTGATGCTTTCGCCCATTACGCAAGTGCTTATCGAAAAGTATATCGCGGGCTGGAAAGAAATTGAATTTGAAGTATTGCGCGACGGTGCAGGGAACGTACTTACCGTATGTTCTATGGAAAACGTAGACCCCGTTGGAATCCATACGGGCGATTCTATCGTCGTTGCCCCTGCGGTTACGCTGTCTAATAAAGAATACAGTATGCTCCGCGGAGCGGCGCTTTCGATTATTAGCGAACTTGGTATTGAAGGCGGGTGCAACGTACAGTTTGCGCTTAATCCCGATTCCTTTGAATATTCGGTAATCGAAGTAAACCCTCGCGTTAGCCGTTCTTCGGCGCTTGCCTCTAAGGCAACGGGTTTCCCGATTGCAAAGGTGACTTCCAAGATTGCGCTTGGATATACGCTCGACGAAATTGTAAACGACGTAACGGGCAATACCTACGCTTGTTTCGAACCGACGATTGACTACTTGGTTGTCAAAATGCCCAAGTGGCCGTTTGATAAATTCTTGTACGCAAAGCGTGAACTCGGTACGAGAATGAAAGCGACGGGCGAAGTGATGTCGATTGGTACTTCGTTTGAAATGGCGATGATGAAAGCCGTGCGCGGTGCGGAAATTTCCACGAGCACGATGAACTATAAAAAATTCGTGGATTGGACGAAGGAGGCGCTTATTGCGCAACTTTCCGTACAATCGGACGAACGCATTTTTGCCGTATACGCGGCGCTTAAAAAGGGCGTAAGCGTAGACGAAGTATTTAATATTACCAAAATAGATAGATGGTTCTTGAATAAATTCAAGAATTTAATAGCCTACGAAGAAGCGTTAAAAACGCAAAAACTTACGCGCGCCTTGTACGAAGAGGGCAAACGCCTTGGGTATTTGGATAAAGACATTGCGCTTATCAGCGGTCAAAAAGTACCTTATCGCAAAAAAGTCGCGTATAAAATGGTAGATACCTGCGCGGCGGAATTCCCCGCGAAAACGCCGTATTTCTATTCGACTTCCGACCCTTACGAACACGACGAGGCAAAACCTTTTATCGAAAAGAGCAATAAAAAGCGTATCGTCGTTATCGGGTCCGGACCTATCCGTATCGGACAGGGTATAGAGTTTGACTATTCGTCCGTGCATTGTGTTTGGACGCTTAAAGAACTCGGGTACGAAGTAGCGATTATCAACAATAACCCCGAAACGGTTTCCACCGACTTTGATACGGCGGACAGACTGTATTTCGAGCCGTTGACGCCCGAAGACGTACAACACGTTTTGGACATTGAAAAACCGTACGGCGTCATTATTACCTTCGGCGGACAAACGGCAATCAACCTTTGCGCGTATTTCGCTTCGCACGGTATCCGTATTTTGGGTACGTCGGCGGACAGCGTTGACAGAGCGGAAGACAGAGAGCGTTTTGAGGCGTTGCTTGAAAAATACTCGATTCCGCGCCCGAAAGCAATTACCGTAATGACGAAAGAGGAGGCGCTTAAGGCGGCGGATAAATTGGAATATCCCGTACTGCTCCGTCCTTCCTACGTTATCGGCGGACAAAATATGACGATTGCCTTCACGCAAGAGGACGTTTGTCGTTATATGGACGTTATATTGGCGCAAGGCATAGAAAATCCCGTACTTTGCGATAAATATTTAATGGGTACGGAATTGGAAGTAGACGCCATTTCCGACGGCAAAGACGTATTAATTCCCGGCATTATGCAACACATTGAACGTACGGGTATTCACTCGGGCGACTCCATCGCCGTATATCCGCCGTACAATCTTGACGATACGATGCTCGAAAAAATTATCGAAGTATCTACCCAACTTGCGTTGGAATTGCAAACGAAGGGTTTAATCAATATTCAGTATCTTATCTATCGCGGTCAACTCTACGTAATCGAGGTGAATCCCAGAGCGTCGCGTACCGTTCCGTATATTTCAAAGGTAACGGGCGTGCCGATGGTAGAACTTGCAACGAAGATTATTACGGGCGCAAAATTGAAAAAGCTCGGATACGGAACGGGCTTATATCCTTCTTCCCCGTACGTCGCGGTAAAAGTTCCCGTGTTCAGTTTTGAAAAACTCAACGACGTAAACTCGCAACTCGGTCCGCAAATGAAATCGACGGGCGAGGTATTGGGTATCGGTAAAACGATAGAAGAGGCGATGTTCAAAGGGCTCGTGTCGGCAGGCTTTAAAATGTGTCATCCTTCCGAACGCCGTCCCGTAGGCGTATATATGACGGTAAACGACCAAGACAAACTCGATTTGTTGACGATAGCGAAAAAGTTTGGGGACTTAGGTTGTACGATGTACGCAACCAAAGGAACGGCGGAAGTTATCAACGATTTGGGTATTGATTGTACCGTAGTGGATAGACTCTCCGCAACGGATAGCGTTATCA
The DNA here is from genome assembly GCA_015069285.1 of Clostridiales bacterium. Lineage (GTDB taxonomy): Bacteria > Bacillota > Clostridia > Christensenellales > Borkfalkiaceae > Scatosoma. The sequence goes on from SVIX01000011.1 coordinate 12,184, forward strand.
AATTGATGGACGAAGGCAAGATTGATTACGTCGTATATACCGGTAAAACGGATATGGAATCGATTAACGATTTCATCAAATTACACCACCACGCGATATTGCTCGGTATTACGGTACTGACGGCGTTGGATACGGCAAACGCGCTTGCGGATATTATCGCAAGTAAATTCACGGAAGACAATACCGAACTTGTAGACATCAACGCGTTGCGTAGTGAAAAATTAAAACTTAATTTCACAAAAATGCAATCCTGCGGAAACGATTATATCGTCTTTGATAACCGCGACGGAAAAATAACCTGTCCCGAATCGATTGCCGTCAATTACGTATTACCGCATTACGGAATCGGGGGCGACGGAATTGCGCTTATCGAACATTCGGATATAGCCGACGCGAAAATGCGCGTATTTAATAAAGACGGTTCAGAGGCAACGCAAGGCGGTAACGCTATCCGTTGTATTGGAAAATACCTTTACGAAAAGGGTATCGTCCGTAAAACGGAGATGAAAATAGAAACGGCGACGGGCGTTTGCGACGTAAAAGTATATTCTTTTGGCGGAAAGGTGAATTCGGCAAGCGTAAATTTGGGAAAAGTACAACTTGCAGGCAAAAAGATTCCTTGTACCTTTGACGAAGAACAAATCGTCGGTAAAACGGTCAGCGTCGGCGGTATTGATTATAAGATAACGCTCGTCAACGTGGGAAATCCCCATTGCGTAGTGTTCAGCGAAAAAGTAGACGCCGTCAACGTGGAAACGATTGGCCCTGAATTTGAAAATTGTGAATATTTCCCCGAGGGAATCAATACGGAATTTATCCGCGTGGTCAATAAAGTCACCTTAAAAATGCGCGTTTGGGAGCGCGGTAGCGGTGAAACGTGGGCGTGCGGAACGGGCGCGTGCGCCGCAGTCGTAGCGGCGGTGCTTGGCGGGTATTGCGAAAAAGATACCAACGTTACCGTGAAACTTCGCGGAGGCGACTTGACGGTAAACTATCACTTAGACGGTGACGTAGAATTGATGGGTAGCGTAAAGACTGTATACGAAGGAACGTTGGAAATTTAACGGAAAGGAGATGGGCATGGACGCTTTTTACGAAGAAAGCGCGGTAAATCAAAACGCGAAAAAGGGCGCGAGGCGATATAAGATAGCGCATATTTTGTCGATAATATTTTTGGTATTAGGTATTATTATGCTAATAATGTGCCTTTATAATATCCCGCTTGCTCCTTCTAACGAAAACGCAACGGCGGAACAAATTGCCTCTTATCAAACCGCTAAAATTGCCTGCATCTTTTGCGGAGCGCAAAGCGCGTTGTTTTGGATTTTTTGGTTTGTTTTGCGCAAAGTAAAAATGGGTGTAAACGTTAGTTTCGATTATTGTTTCGTGTCAGGTGAATTGCGTATTTCCAGAGTGGTAAACGTCAACCGCAGACGGCTTCTCGTAAAAATTGACTGTGCGGATATGATACAAATAGGCGATATCGATAATCCTTCTTACGAACGGTTTAGAGCCGACCCTACGGTAAAAGAAATCGTATGCACGCCGAACAACGTGGCTATGGAAGGTAAGTTTTTTATGTACGTTCTCGCCAACGTAAACGGGAAGAAAATGTACGTGTTGGAATGTCGTGAAAACTTATTGATGAATATAATGAAATTTGTAAAACGTAGCGTTTTGGAAAGCGACTACGTAATGCAGGAACGGAAACAAAAATAAGATGATTTATTTGGATAACGCCGCAACGACGAAACCGAGCGAAAGCGCGTTTGCGCGCGCTACGGCGTTTGCGATGGATAAGTATTATAATCCCTCCGCTTTATACGCGGAGGGGTACGCATTACAGGGCGAGCTGAAAAAAGCGCGCTCCGCTTTGCTTTGTAAAATAGCGGACGAAGCGTCGTTTGAACTCGTGTTTACCTCTTGCGGTACGGAAGCGGACAATCACGCGATTTTCTCGTTTGCCAAACGCGGAAACGCCGTGACGACGGCGGGCGAACATTCTGCCGTATTGTCGGCGTTTGCCGAATTAAAAAACAGGGGAATTGCCGAACCGAGAATTGCGCCTTTGGAAAAAGACGGACGGGTAAACGTGGAAAAATTGCTTGCGCTCGTCGATGAAAAAACGACTTTCGTGTCCGTGATGCAAGTCAACAACGAGGTCGGCGCTATCAACGATATCAACAAAATAGCAAAACTCGTCAAAGCGAAAAATCCACGCGTTATTTTTCATAGCGACGGCGTGCAGGGGTACGGAAAAATTCCCTTCCGTTTGGCAAAAGAAGTGGATTTATATTCGGTGAGCGCGCATAAAATCGGCGGATTAAAAGGGGTCGGAGCGTTAATCAAAAGAAAATCGCTCGTATTGCCTCCGTATATTATCGGCGGTGGACAAGAATCGGGTAGGCGTAGCGGAACGGAAAACGTGTTTGGGATTAAACAGTTTGAATACGCGACGGAAGAAAAATTTTCGACGATTCGGGAAGACTTTGAGAGAATCCGTGCTTATCGTGAGTTGCTTTGGTCGTTATTGGATAAAGAAATATTCACACGGCTTTCGGGCGAGGACGGCACGCCGTATATTTTAAGCGTGTCCGCTTTGGGACTTCGCGGGGAAACGCTGTTACATATGGCAAACGATAAAGGATTGATTATCGGTACGGGTTCGGCGTGTTCGTCAAATGCAAAAAGGCGGTATAGCAAGGTGGTACTTGCGTGCGGATACGACGAGAAAACGGCTGACGGGGTATTGCGGTTGAGTTTTTCTCATAAAACGACGGAGGAAGAAGTAAAACGGTCGGCGGAAATTTTGAACGAAGTCGGGCAAGACTTGCGTCGCCGAATGAAATAAAGGAAAGATTATGAAAAAAGTAATTATCGTACGCTATGCGGAAATATGGTTAAAAGGAAAGAACAGAGGCTTTTTTGAACACGCGCTTGAAACGAATTTGCGTCGCGCGATTCGTGGATTTACCTGCGAACTCGTCAAACAAAGCGGTAGATATCTCGTTCAAAATTTTTACGAGGACGAATCGGAATATATTATAGAAAAATTGCAAAAGGTTTTCGGCGTTCATTCGATAAGCGTGGCGTTGGAAACGGCGTCGGATATGGATTCTTTATTCGAGGCGTCCAAAATACTCGCCCGTCCGAGCGGTACTTTTAAAGTGGAATCGCACCGCGGTGATAAAAAATACCCGATGACTTCGGTAGAAATAAGTAAGGAATTAGGCGCAAGATTATTAGAATACGCGAAAGGCGCGTTGCGCGTGGACGTGCATACGCCCGAATTCGTCGTGCGTGTGGATATTCGCGAACACGGTGTTGCGCTTGTATTTGCCGACTTTATCGACGCCGTCGGCGGTATGCCCGTAGGAACGGCAGGGAAGGGCTTGTTGCTTTTATCTGGCGGGATTGATAGTCCCGTCGCAGGGTATATGATGGCAAAACGGGGAATGAAAATCGACGGATTGCATTTTCATAGTTATCCGTATACGAGTATGCAAGCCAAAGAAAAGGTGGAGGAACTCGCCAACCTTTTATCCGAATATACCTGTGGAATCAATTTATATACGATAAGCGTAACGCATATTCAAGAGGCGATTCACGAGCATTGTAAACCTGAACTTATGATTACGCTGTTACGGCGTTTTATGTATCGTATAGCAGAACGGCACGCGAAAAAAATCGGCGCGCAATGTTTGATTACCGGCGAAAGTTTAGGACAGGTCGCAAGCCAAACGATAGAGGGTATGACCTCGTCGAATTCGGTCATGGAAACCTTGCCCGTTTTGCGCCCGTTGGTAGGGTTTGATAAGAGTGAAATTATCGAGCGTTCGATAAAGATGGGGACTTATGAAACTTCGATATTGCCATACGAAGATTGTTGTACGGTATTTTTGCCCGATTTCCCCGCGATTCGACCGCAACTGAAAGAAATTTTGGAAGAAGAAAGTAAGTTGGACGTAGAGGGGTTAATTGCGCAATCGCTTGCGTACGTAGAAAAAATTAAAATTTAAGGAACAAAAAAAGAACGACCTCAAAAGTTGTAAAAACTTTTGAGGTCGTTTTGCGTATCAACGCGTTTAGATTAGTCGCTGTTTTTCGTAGCTTTATATTCCAAAATCGCTTTGGAAAGCTGGTCGGGACAAGACGTGTTATTTTTACAACGGATGCCTGCGAGTAAAGCGGATACTTCGTCGATGTCCTTTCCTTCTACAAGACGCGCGATGCCTTGCAAATTACCGCCACAACCGCCGATAAAACGAACGTTGTGCATTTTGTTGTCATCGTCAACGTCGAAAAGGATTTGACGGGAACAAGTACCTCTAGTAGAATAAGTAAACATAATATTTTCTCCTTATGTCTATATATAGACTGTGTATTTTTTTAAATTAATCAACGAGCGTTTCATAAATAGCGGAATACAATTCAGACGCTTTGCTTTCCCAATTTTTATAAATATTTTGCGCCGTTTTTTTGTCGGGAACGACGAATTTAAGTTCCAACATAGGTTGTATAGGCGCGAGGATTTTTAAAAATACGGTATACGTACCGTCTACGTTTTGATAGTAGTCCGATTTACATTCTTGGCGGTTTCGCAGTTTTCCGCTGTTTTTCTTAACGAATACGGAAATTTCGTCACGGATACTTTTCGGAATGTTGATGTAAAAATTATTCAAACTTTCCCGTCCGTCGCTCGTAATAGAATAAAGAGGCTCTTCGTCGGGGGAGGAGATACGGCAAAGAAATCCGTCGTCTAAAAGCCTAGGCAATAATTCCATACAGTCCATATAATTAAGCCAAGAATTAACGGCGGTACACATTTCGACGATCGTACGCTCGGAAAGCGCGCTTTCCATTTTATCGAAAACGAAAAGCACGATAAGTTTATTGACTGAAGTTTCTCCTTGAATTTGCATTTGTAGCCTCTTTTGGTAGAAAAAAGTCGCGCGATTTTTGGCCGAGCGACTTAACTTTTTAAGTAGATTTGCTTGAAAAATAGAGGATTACGCCTCAAATTTTTTCAGTTTTTCCATAAGGTCGTCACAATCATCGCTATATGCCTCTACGGTGATAGGTTGCGACAGGTCGAGGGAAAAAATACCTAAAATAGATTTTGCGTCTACGATATATCTACCGCTTTTCAACAAAATTTCGTAAGGATAGTCCTGCGTAACGTTTACGAATTCTTTCACTCTTTGTGCCATTTCTAAAGAAATTTTAATGGATTTCATAAAACACCTCCAAACTTCAAATTTAACCTTGCCTATTATACAAGATTTTTTTTAAAAAATCAAGACGTTTCGTAAAAAAATATTTGATTTTTTTATAATTTGTGCTATAATGATAACAAACAAAGTGTTTCTTGGCGATATTGCCGAAGGAGAAATGAGGGTGTTTTTATGGAATATATTGAAAAAACCGTTCAAAAAAATTATATTTATAAAGGTAAAATTTTAACCTTGCGGAAGGACGACGCGTTACTCCCCGACGGAAAAGCGTGCGTTCGTGAAATTATTGAACACAGCGGTGGCGCGTGCGCTTTATACGAACGGCAAGGCGAAATTTTATTCGTTCGCCAATACCGATACGCTTACGGGGAGAGCGTCTTGGAAATTCCCGCGGGGAAATTAAACGAGGGGGAAGACCCGAAAAAAGCCTGTTTACGCGAGTTAGAGGAAGAAACGGGCATAAAAACGGACGATGCGGAACTTTTATTCGTCGTTTATCCTACGCCGGGATATACGAATGAAAAAATTTATATCTATCGCGCGTACGGCGGAGAGAACTCGTCTAAACGGTTAGACGAAGGCGAGTTCGTCGATACGGTGTGGATTCCCGTGGCGCAAGTGAAAAAAATGCTTTTCAACGGAGAAATTAAGGACGCGAAAACGATTATTGCGCTACAAAGATATTTTCTCGAACTTTAAAAAAACGCGGAGGCTGGAAAAACCAACCTCCGCATTTTTTAGGAAAGCAAAAAAAGTTAAAGAGAAAAAGGAGAGAAAATCAACGGCAATCGCACGAACAGTTACAAGAACATCCGCAAGGTGGCGTCAACAAGCCGGCGAGCGTGCCGTTTTTATACAAGCAGTACAAAAGCGCGAGAAGGATAGGTAAACCGCAACCGCTGAAAATATTGGAACAGAAAATTCCGTTTTTCGACCCGAGTACAAGCAACGCGATGAGAATCCAAAGGGTAGTATTATTACCCGACAAACAACAATTCATAAAAACCTCCTGTGTTTCACCGCAGGGGTATGTAAATTCGACCTCCAAACGGATAAAGACCTGCGGTTATTTCTTTCTATTACATAATATTCCGAGCACGTTCTTTTTGTGTTTATATCAAAACCAAAACGAAAAAAAAATAAAAAAGCTCGTTTATTTTGTTGCGTTAAAAGAAAAAATACGCTATAATGTTACTATGTTCGTGGCAAATATGCTTTTGCAATTTGACCGAGTAAACGAACAAATACTTATTTTTTGTCTACGGGTATCTTGTTAAAAGAACTCGATGGAGGATTTATTATGGAAAAGAAATTGTTCTTTTCGGCAAAACGAGTTACGGGTATGGCGGTATTGCTTGCGCTCGTAATCGTGTTACAGGCTTTCGGCGGTACGATTACCATCGGTGTGGCGCAATTGAATTTCACGTTGATTCCTATCGTACTCGGCGCGATTTTATTCGGACCGTTCGTCGGCGCGTTTTTGGGGCTTGCGTGCGGTATCGTCGTGTTGATACAAGTCGTGATGGGAATGGTACCCTTTTACGTATTGATATGGACGAACGACCCGTTCGTTACCACCCTTACTTGTATCATAAAAACAACGGTGGCTGGATTCGTTGCGGGCTTGCTTTTTCAATGGTTATCCAAGAAAAACGGTTTGCTTGCGGTGTTTATCGCGTCTGGAATAGTACCCGTATGCAATACGGCGCTCTTTATCGTCGGTTGTTTATTTATGACCGATTCGGTGTACGTAATGGCGGGGGAGCAAAACGTTTTAGCGTTTATTTTGGTAGGTATCGTTACCTTCAATTTTTTTATAGAGTTTGCGATAAATTTAATCGTATCGCCTGCAATTCACCGCGTTATCGGAATTGTAGACAAACAATTTAAAAGGAAATAGAAAATGATTATTTGTATCGATGTAGGAAACACGAATATTAAATACGCTATTTACGATAAGAACGACTTGAAAATGTCCTTTCGTGTAGCGACGGATTTCAAGAAAACTTCGGACGAGTACGGCGCGCAGTTGACGAGTATGCTCACCACGCAAGGCGTAGACGTAAAAGTGATTGAAGGCGGTATCGTATCCTCCGTCGTTCCCTCGCTTGATTACACGATAGACAAAATGTGTTCGTTGTATTTGCGTATCGACCCGTTGCATATCGCGCCCGGACTTAAATCAGGCTTGAATATCCGTTGCGACGACGCAAGGGAAGTGGGCGCGGACAGAATCGTAAATTGCGTTTCGGCTATCGTAGAATACGGCGAAGGAATCCCTATGATTGTCGTGGATTTCGGTACGGCGACAACCTTTAATATTATTAGCGAGAAAAACGAATTTATCGGCGGGGTTATCGCGCCGGGGATTAAAGGTTCGCTCGATTCGCTTGTAAACGGAACGGCGAAATTACCGCGCGTAGAAATAGAAGCGCCCGATTCGATTATCGCGAAAAATACGGTCACGAATATGCAAGCAGGTATTGTGTTCGGGTTTGCAGGACTCGTGGAATATATCGTCAAGCGGATTAAAAAAGAATTGAAAACGAATAAAGTCAAGACGATAGCGACGGGTGGATTTAGTACGATTATTTCTAAAGAAATCGAAGGAATAGACGTCGTAGATAAATTATTGACCTTAAAGGGCTTAAAATATCTTTACGATTTGAATACGAAGTAAGTTGGGAAATGAGGAAATACAGTAAACAAGGACGGTGTATTTGAAATGGTTAAAAAGGTAGGCGTAGCAATTTTAGGACTTGGCGTTGTGGGTGGCGGAACGTATCAAACGCTCGTTGAACATCGCGAATTTTATTTAAAAACGCAACAGGTAGATATTTCCGTGGAAATGGTATTGGACCGCTCGTCGGAAAGATTGGACCAACTCGGCGTACCTTCCGAAATTCGTGCGAAAAGTATACAAGAGGTAATAGCGCATCCAAACGTAGATATCGTAATTGAAACAATTGGCGGTATCGGTGTGGCAAAAGAATTCGTAACGATGGCGCTTCGCGATGGAAAAACGGTTGTTACTTCCAATAAAGAATTGATTTGTAAATATTCCCACGAATTAGAAAAAATAGCAAAGCATAACCGTTGCGGACTTTTTTACGAGGCAAGTTGCGTAGGAGGCGTACCGATTATCCGTACCCTTTTGGACGGTGTGCAAGCAAATTGTATTCGCAGTATGATGGGTATCGTCAACGGTACGACCAATTACATTTTAACGAAAATGACCTACGAGGGCGCGGATTACGCCGACGTTTTAAAAGAAGCGCAAAAATTAGGGTACGCGGAGGCTGACCCCACCGCAGACGTCGAGGGGTTTGACTCTATGTATAAACTTTCCATTCTCTCGTCGATGGCGTTCCACACGAAAATTCCGTATACGAAAATTTCGCGCGAAGGAATTACGGGTATCGGCGCTAAAGATATTGCGTACGGAAAGGAACTCGGGTATACCCTTAAATTGTTGGCAATAGGAAAAAATACCGAAAAAGGCATAGAAGTACGCGTGCATCCCACGTTTATTTCCAACGCGCATCCGCTTGCAAGCGTAAACGATTCGTTTAACGCCGTATATATGCAGGGCGACGCGGTAGGCGACGTGATGTTGTACGGTCGCGGTGCAGGCGCTTTGCCGACGGCAAGCGCGGTGGTGAGCGACGTTATTTACGCCGCAACGCACGCGGAAATTAAATATTCTACCTTTAAAAATACGGCAAACGCGGACGGTAGCGTGAAATTTATCAGCGACTTTGAAAGCGCGTATTATTTAAGACTTTTGGTAGACGATAAACCGGGCGTTTTGGCAAAAATAAGCGGTGTGTTTGCGAAATGCGGTATGTCCATCGTGGAAATTGCGCAAAAGAAACGGGATATGGATTTAGAACAAGGTCAAGTTCCGCTCGTGATTATTACCCACCAAACGACGGAAAATACCGTAAAAAAAGCGGTTGAAAAGATTAAAGCTTTGCAAATCGGTACGATAGAAACGGTGATTCACGTAGAATAATTAAAAAAACGGAAAAGATAAAGGGGGAAAGCAAAGGGAATTTCGTTCGCTATGCTACTCCCTTTTTGTCATAATTGGAATCGTTGGCGTAAAATATATAGATATTATTAAAAAAAAACAAAAAAATATATCGCAATTCCCTTTAAAATTCTTGCGTTTTACTAGCGTGTTGTGGTAAAATGGTATAATCAATATTTTTGATTAAAGATATTGCTTTATTCAATTTTTTCGTTTGGAGGATAATATTTATGGAAAGAATTTTTAATTTCTCGGCTGGACCGTCGATGTTGCCTATAGACGTATTAAAACGCGCCTCGGCGGAGATGCTTTGCTATGAAGATAGCGGTTGTTCGGTAATGGAAATGAGTCATCGTTCGCCCGTATACGAAAAGATTATTACGGACGCAGAACGCTTGCTTCGTGAAGTAATGCAAATTCCGCAAAATTATAAAGTGCTGTTTTTGCAAGGCGGTGCGTCTACGCAGTTTTCCGCCGTACCCTTAAATTTATTGTCGGGGAGCGGAAAAGCCGATTATATTTTGTCGGGACAATTTTCCACAAAAGCTTATCAAGAGGCGCAAAAATACGGCGACATCGTAGCGGTAGCGTCGAGCAAAGATGCAAATTTTTCGTTCGTACCCAAGACGGATAGAAATTCTTTCCGTTCGGACGCGGATTACGTGCATATTTGTTTTAATAATACCATTTACGGAACGAAATTCAATTATATTCCCGATACGGGGGATATTCCGCTCGTAGCGGATATGTCGTCGTGTATTTTAAGCGAACCGTTCGACGTGAGCAAATTTGGCGTTATTTACGCAGGTGCGCAAAAGAATATGGCGCCGGCAGGACTTACCGTCGTAATCATACGCGAGGATTTATTAGGCAAAGCGAAAGCGCAAACGCCGTCTATGCTTGATTATAAGCTTATGGCGGACAACGGTTCTATGTATAATACTCCGCCTTGCTATTGTATCTATATTGCAAAGCTCGTATACGAATGGATTTTAGGGCTTGGCGGATTGGAAGAGATGAAAAAACGGAACGAAAAGAAAGCCAATCTTTTGTACGGGTATTTGGATAGCCAATCGTATTATCTTGCGCCCGTAGCAAAGGATTGCCGTTCCTTAATGAACGTGACGTTCGTAACGGGTAACGCCGATTTGGATAAGAAATTTGCGAAAGAGGCGGAGCAAAACGGACTTATCAATTTGAAAGGACACCGCTCGGTGGGCGGTATGCGCGCTTCTATCTATAACGCAATGCCGTACGAAGGCGTAGAAAAATTGCTTTCGTTTATGGAGGAATTTGCGAAAAACAATTCTAAAGCGTTATAGAGAATCTTTTGACGAGAGGGAAAAAGGTTGGGAGAATACCTCGTTAAGGAGAGCGACTATGTTAAAAATTAAATTATACAATCAAATCGCCAAAGTAGGAACGGATATGCTTTCGGCGGAAAAATATCAAATGGGGACGGAAGTGCAAGGCGAAGACGCGATTATGGTGCGCTCCGCGTCGTTGCACGATATTCCTTTTTCTAAAAATCTTCGCGCGATAGCGCGTTGTGGCGCAGGCGTTAATAATATTCCCGTGGATAAATGCACGAAAGAGGGAATAGTGGTTTTCAATACGCCCGGCGCGAACGCCAACGCGGTGAAAGAATTGGCAATCGCCACGCTCATTCTTGCTTCTCGTGACGTGCTTGGCGGTATCGAGTGGGCGAAAACGCTCGCAGGACAAACGAACGTGGCAAAGCTCGTGGAAACGGGTAAATCGGCGTTCGTTGGACACGAATTGGCAGGTAAAACGCTGGGCGTCGTAGGTTTGGGCGCGATTGGCGGTATGGTGGCGAACGCCGCAATTTCGCTTGGAATGAAAGTTATAGGCTACGACCCGTATATTACGGCGAAGGCGGCTTGGAATTTAGCGCCGTCCGTAGTGCAAGCGTTCGATTACGCGGAGATTTTTAAAACTTGCGATTATATTACCTTACACGTTCCCGCAACCCCTCAAACGAAAAATATGATTTGCGAAAAGAGTATTGCGCAAATGAAAGACGGCGTGCGTATTATCAACCTCGCGCGCGCAGAATTAGTAAACGCGGAAGATATCAAAAAGGCGTTAAAGGATAAGAAAGTGGCTACCTACGTCACCGATTTCCCCACGGACGAAACGGTGGGAGTAGAAGGGATTATCGCCACACCGCACCTCGGCGCGTCGACGGTGGAGTCGGAAGACCATTGCGCGATAATGGCGGCGCAACAACTCGACGAATTTTTGTCTTGCGGAAATATCCGCAACAGCGTGAATTTTCCGTCGGTCAATTTACCGCGCTCTGGATTTCCGCGCGTTTGCATTATGAACGAAAATATCCCCAATATGCTCGCGCAAATCACGTCGGTATTTTCTGCAAAAAATATCAATATCGAGCATATGGCGAATGCGTCTAAGGGCGAAACGGCGTATACGATTTTGGAAACGAACGTCGCGGTAAGCGAAGAATTGATAAAGTCGCTGAGTGCCATTCAAGGCGTATTAAGGGCGTGGGCGTTATAATAAGCTATCAACGAAGGAGTAGATATAAATGTCGGAAAATATTTTGAAATCGGAAGAACGGGTGGCGTTTGCGTTACGGACGATTTATCGTAAGTACGGGTATTTACCGTATAAGATGAGCAAATTTGAGGCGTACGATTTGTACGTGGCGAATAAGGAATTTCTCGTAGGCGACGGCGTAATTACCTTTAACGATACGGACGGAAAATTATTGGCGTTAAAACCGGACGTGACGCTTTCGATTATCAAAAACGGTAACGATAGCGAAAAGCAAAAAGTGTATTACCACGAAAACGTATACAGAATTTCCGGAGAAACCAAGCAATTTAAAGAAATTCCGCAAGTAGGCGTAGAATGTATCGGAAAACTTGGCGCGTACGATATATACGAAACGGTAAAATTGGCGATGGAAAGTTTGCGCGCAATTTCCGAGCATTTCGTTTTGGATATTTCGCATATCGGGATTTTAGCGTCCGTTTTAGAAGAAATCGGATTAGGGGAAGAATTTAACCGTGAAACGATGCGGTTGCTTAGCGAGAAAAACGTACACGAAACGCGCGCGCTTTGCGAACGCCGTGGCGTTACGCAAGCGGAAACGGACAAGCTTTTGACCATCGTGGGCAGTTATGGAAATATGCGCGCGGTATTGCAAAAAATTCAACCGCTTTGCCAAACTCCAAAAGCGCAAGAGGCGTACAAGGAACTTGCCGTGCTTTGCGATTTATTAGAGAAAAACGGGTACGGGGATAACGCGCGGTTTGATTTTTCTGTTATCAACGATATGAAATACTATAACGGCATCGTCTTTAAAGGATTTATCGACGGCGTGTGCGAGGGCGTGCTTTCGGGCGGTAGATACGATAAGTTGTTGCAAAGTATGGGCAGAAAATCAAACGCCATCGGGTTTGCCGTATATTTAGATTTATTAGAGGGTTTTCAAAAACGCAAGACGGAATACGACGTGGACGCGCTCGTGCTGTACGACGAAAGTACGGATACGGCAATGCTTGCCCAGCAAATCGACGCTTTGACGAAAAGCGGTGAAAGCGTGCGCGCACAACAGGAAAAGGAAACGGGGAAAGTTCGTTTTAAAAAGATTTTCGATTTTACGGCAAAGGGAGAAAAGTTATGATAAACGTAGCGCTTCCCAAGGGCAGATTGGGAGAAAAAATTTACGATATTTTCGAAAAGGCGGGCTATGAATGTCCGTCCATCAAAGAACCCAATCGAAAGCTCGTTTTTGAAAATGCGGAAAAGGGCGTGCGTTATTTTTGGGTAAAGCCTTCCGACGTGTCTATTTACGTAGAACGCGGGGCGGCGGACATCGGCGTTTGCGGTAAGGATATTCTCGCCGAATACGCGCCCGAAGTGTACGAATTGTTGGATTTAAAAAAAGGCGTTTGCAAAATGGCGGTAGCGTCGAAAAAGGATTTTTACGACGATAGAGAAACGACGTTAAAAGTAGCGACCAAATTCGTGCGTGTCGCCAAAGCGTTTTATGCAAGCAAGGGCAGAGAAATAGACGTCATAAAGCTTAACGGTTCTATTGAAATCGCGCCTATTTTAGGACTTTCCGACGTTATCGTGGATATCGTGGAAACGGGCGCGACGCTCAAAGAGAACGATTTGGAAGTGGTGGAAACGATATTTCCCATTAGCGCGCGATTGATTGCCAATAAATCTGCGTTTAAATTTAAAACGGAAGAAATTGAAACGCTTACGCAAAAAGTAAAAGCGTTGCTTGATTGAGAAGGAAGAAGATATGATTAAGATTTTGAAGTACGGTGAAGTAGAAAAGGACGAAATATTCGCAAGGTTCAATCCAACGGCAAGCGTTTCGGATACGGTGTCTAATATTTTGTCGGAAGTGGCGCAAAAGGGCGACGAAGCCTTAAAAGCGTTTGCGGAAAAATTCGACGGTGTAAAACTTGACGATTTAGAAGTTAAAAAAGAGGAAATAGAAAAAGCGTACGAAAACGCCGATAAAAAATTCGTGGCGATTTTGGAAGCGTCGGCGAAAAATATTCGAGAGTTTCATTCCAAACAAGTCCGCCAAGGCTTTACGATAGAAAAGCAAGACGGCGTGATTGTCGGGCAAAAAATAACCCCCATAGAAAAGGTGGGTTTATACGTGCCGGGCGGTACGGCGTCCTATCCTTCTACCGTTTTAATGGACGCCATTCCCGCAAAAATCGCAGGCTGTAAAGAAATCGTCATGGTAACGCCCACGAAAACGGGAGAAGTAAATCCCGACATTTTAACGGCGGCAAAAGTCGCGGGCGTGGACAGGATTTTTAAAATCGGTGGTGCGCAGGCAATCGGCGCGCTTGCGTACGGAACGCAAAGCGTCCCGAAAGTAGATAAAATCGTAGGTCCGGGCAACGCGTTCGTTGCCGAGGCGAAAAAACAGGTCTTCGGACTCGTGTCGATTGATATGATTGCAGGACCGAGCGAAATTTTAATCGTTGCGGACAATACCAACGCGCCTTCGCATATTGCCTCGGATTTACTTTCGCAGGCGGAGCACGATAAAATGGCGAGCGCCGTTTTGGTGACGGACGATATGCCGTTTGCAAAAGCCGTTGCTATGGAAATAGAAAGACAAATCCCGTTGCTTTCAAGGCGGGAAATTGCGCGCGCCTCCATAGACGACAACGGAAAAATTATCGTGGCGGATAATTTAGATAAGGCGATTGATATAGCCAACGAGATAGCCCCTGAACATTTAGAGCTTTGCGTGGACGAGCCGTTTGCATATTTGGATAAAATACGGCACGCAGGTTCGATTTTTATGGGGAAATATTGCCCCGAGGCGCTTGGGGATTATTACGCAGGTCCTAACCACACGTTACCCACAAGCGGAACGGCGAGATTTTCTTCGCCCCTTTCGGTAGACGATTTCGTGAAAAAATCGCAGTTTACGTATTATACCAAAGAAGCGCTTGAAAAGGTCGCAAAAGACGTGGAATATTTCGCAAACAAAGAAGGGCTGGAGGCGCACGGAAAAAGTGCGGTCGTTCGAATAGAAAAATAAAAAAAAGGATAATTATGAGCAAATTTTTTAGTAAAAAATACGCAAAACTTACGCCGTACGTGCCCGGAGAACAACCCAAAGATATACAATATATAAAACTCAACACGAACGAATCGCCCTTTCCGCTCCCGAAAGAGGTGATAGAATCGGCGCGCGCAGAAGCGGAAAAGTGTCAATTATATTCCGACCCGACTTGTACGGAGCTTATAAAAAAAGCGTCGGAAGTTTATAAGGTGAAGCCGTCGCAAATTTTACCGACGAACGGTTCGGATGAAATTTTAAATTTTGCGTTTATGGCGTTTTGCGATAAGGATACGCCTGCCGTATTTGCCGATATTACTTACGGGTTTTATTCGGTATTTGCTGAGTTGAACGGCGTACCGTATAAAACGATTGCTTTAAAAGAGGATTTTTCTATCGACTATAAAGAGTATTTAGGAGTGAACGCAACGGTGTTTATCGCCAACCCCAACGCGCCGACGGGGCTTGCGCTTAGTAAAGCCGAAATAGAAGAAATCGTAAAAAGCAATCCCGATAACGTGGTGGTTATCGACGAAGCGTACGTCGATTTTGGAGGCGAAAGCGTAGTTTCGCTCATTGATAAATACGAGAATTTACTCGTAACGCATACCTTTTCAAAATCGAGAAGTATGGCAGGCGCACGGCTTGGGCTCGGTTTTGCCTGCGAAAAATTGATTGCCGATTTAAATACGGTAAAATATTCTACCAATCCGTACAACGTAAACAGAATGACGATGGAAATGGGTCGCACGGCGCTTTGTCGGCAGGATTATTTCGACGAGAAATGCAAGGAAATTTGCGCGGTAAGAGAGTTCGTTGCAACGCGTTTGCGCGCGCTCGGTTTTTCCGTGTTGCCCTCAAAAACGAATTTCTTGTTTATAACTTCGCCCGCTATTTCAGGAGAAAAATTGTATAAAAAATTAAAAGCGCGCGGAATTTTGGTAAGACATTTTGAGAAAGAACGGATACGAAATTATAACCGCGTAACGATAGGAACAAGAGAACAAATGCAAACCTTTTTAGAGACGGTACAAGCGATTTTGGAGGAAGAAAAATGAGAAGAGTAAGTGAAATTCAAAGAAAAACGGCGGAAACGGATATCTGTTTAAAGCTCAATTTAGACGGTGAAGGCAAAGCGGAAATAAATAGCGGTTGCGGTTTTTTGGACCACATGTTGACGTTGTTCACCAAACACGCAAACTACGATATGTCGGTAACGTGTAAGGGCGACGTCGAAGTCGATTATCACCACACGACGGAAGATATCGGGATTGCCCTCGGAAAAGCGTTTTACGAGGCAATCGGAGAAAAACGCGGAATTACCCGTTACGGGGATATCCTTTTGCCAATGGACGAAGCGCTCGTTATGGTAGCGCTCGATATTTCCGGTCGCGATTACGTTTCTATGGATTTGCAGTTCCAATCCGAAAAAGTAGGCGACTTTGATTGCGAACTTTGCGAGGAGTTCTGGCTGGCGTTTGCAAGGGAAGCGAAAATAACGTTACACGTGAAACAACTTGCAGGAAAGAACGCGCATCATATTATTGAAGGCGTATTTAAAGCGGTGGCAAGGGCGCTTGGTAAAGCGACGGCGATTGATAGTCTTCGCGCGCATCAAATTCCGTCGACCAAAGGTATTTTATAAGAGGTGGCAAAGTGATTGCAATCGTAGATTACGGCGTTGGAAATTTGTTTTCGTTGCGTTCCTCGTTTGAAAAAATCGGCGCGGACGTAATCGTGACTTCTGACGAGAAAACGATAAAAAACGCCGATAAAATTTTGTTGCCGGGCGTAGGCGCGTTTGCGGACGCCTCTAAAAAACTTGTCGATACGGGTATGGGCGAATTGGTAAAAGAACAGGCGCGCAAAGGTAAGTACGTTATGGGCATATGTTTAGGTATGCAGTTGTTGTTTGAAAAAAGCTACGAATACGGCGTATACGAAGGGCTTGGGTTGTTGAAAGGGGAGGTCGTTCCCTTGAAAGGTGATATTGACCCGAAATTGAAAGTTCCGCATATCGGTTGGAACGCGTTGCAGTTTACGCGTCCGCATTTTTTGTTTACGCATATCAAAGAGGGGGATTGCGCGTATTTCGTTCATTCCTATCACGCGGTACGTTGCTTGGATAGCTTGATTGCGACGACCGAATACGATAAACAAATAACGGCGACGGTAGCGAAAGACAACGTTTTGGGTTGCCAATTCCACCCCGAAAAAAGCGGGGACGTGGGTTTAAATATTTTGCGAGCATTCGTGGAAAGGAAGGGATAAGATGAAGATTTTTCCTGCGATTGATTTATATGAAAATAAAGCGGTTCGCTTATACAAAGGCGATTACGCGCAAATGACCGTATACAATGAAAGCCCCGTTGCCGTAGCTAAGGACTTTCTTGCGTGCGGAGCGGAACAAATACACGTCGTAGATTTAGCTGGAGCGAAATTCGGCGCGCCGATGCACGCGGATACGGTACGGGAAATCGTTGAAAAAACGGGCTTATTCGTGGAAATAGGAGGCGGAATCCGAACGATACAAACGGTAGAGGCTTACGTTCGTTCCGGGGCGAGTCGGGTAATTATCGGTACTTCGGCGGTGGAAGACGAGAAATTTTTACGCGAAGCGCTTGAAAAATACGGGGATAAGATTGCCGTGGGCGCAGATATTGCGGACGAAAAAATTGTAATCAAAGGCTGGTTAGAAAAATCCAAATACGGCGTGGACGAATTTTTAGAAAAAATGCAAAACCTCGGGGTTAAAACGGTTATTTGTACGGACGTATCCAAAGACGGCGCGATGAAGGGCGCAAATCACGAATTATACAAAAAATTGACGGAAAAATATTCTATCAATTTTATTGCGTCGGGTGGCGTATCTTCTATAGAGGACGTAAAAACTTTAAAAAAGAACGGCGTATACGGCGCGATTATCGGAAAAGCGTATTACGTCGGCGCTATCGATTTACGGCAAGCGATTGAGGTGGCGAAATGATAACGAAGCGAATAATCCCGTGTTTAGACGTACGCGACGGCACGGTGGTAAAAGGCGTAAATTTCGATAAATTAAAAAAAGTGGCATCCCCCGTGGAGCTTGCAAAATTTTATTCGGAGAACGGCGCGGACGAACTTGTTTTTTACGATATTACCGCGTCTTCAGAGGGGCGAAACCTCTTTACTGAAATTTTAAAGGAAACGGCAAAAAACGTGTTTATTCCGCTTACCGTTGGGGGCGGAATTCGCGAGGTTTCCGATTTTGAACGGGTGCTTTCTTGCGGTGCGGATAAAGTAAGCGTCAATTCGGGCGCAATTTCTAATCCCTGTTTAATAAAAGACGCGGCGAAAAAATACGGCAATCAATGCGTGGTAATTTCAGCGGACGTAAAAAGGGTAAATCACGAGTTTCACGTCTTCGCGAAAGGCGGTCGAGAGGATACGGGTATGCTTGCCGTGCCTTGGATTACGCGTTGCGTAAACGAGGGCGCGGGGGAAGTCGTCGTGAATTCAATGGATACGGACGGCGTAAAACAAGGCTTTGATTTGGAATTATTGCAAGCCGTTTGCGAAGCGGTGGACGTACCCGTGATTGCGTCGGGTGGCGCGGGGAGCGTGCAGGACTTTATTCGTTTATTTAAAGAAGTGCCCGTGATTGACGCGGGGTTGGCTGCGTCCGTGTTCCATTTCGGGGAGATTGCCATACCCGATTTAAAGAAAAAATTGCAAGAGAACGGTATCACCGTTCGGATATAAAAAACGAGGTGTAATATGATTAAAATAGAAGAATTAAAATTTGACGAAAAAGGCTTAATCCCTGCTATCGTCGTTGACGCAAAAACGCAAAAAGTTTTAACGCTTGCGTATATGAACAAGGAAAGTTTGGCGATAACGCTGGAAAAGGGATTGACTTGTTTTTGGAGCAGAAGTCGGCAGGAACTTTGGTTGAAAGGCGAAACGAGCGGTAATTATCAACACGTCGTATCCGTTACCGCCGATTGCGATAAAGACGCGTTGGTGGTAAAGGTGGAAAAAGACGGCCCTGCGTGTCATACGGGCGAGGATAGTTGTTTCTTTAATCCGTTGTACGTAAGCGAGGAAAAAGCGGAATTCGGGTTACACGATTTGTACGAATTGTTGCTCGGCAGAAAAAAGGATATGCCACAAGGTTCGTATACTACCTATCTGTTTGAAAAAGGATTGGATAAAATCTTGAAAAAGGTAGGAGAAGAAAGTACGGAAGTAATTATTGCGGGAAAGGCGCAGGACAAAAAAGAAACGATTTACGAAATAGCCGATTTAACCTATCATTTATTAGTGTTGATGGTAGAGGCAGGGATTAGCTTGGACGAAGTTTATGCGGAAATTGCATCCCGTAACGTTATCGACCATAAAGTAAAACAGGAAAAAATGACGAAATAATTTCCTAAAACAAGAATGAAAAATTTTTAAGGATAAAACGAAAAATAAACGAACAAGCTCCGTTTTTTTGACGGAGCTCGTTTTTTTACGATTGGCGTTTCGCTAAAATATTTCCGTTTTCGGCGTTGACTAAAAAGGCTGCGATTTTGCCGTTTCTGTCGATAACGCCTACGTAATAATAGGGCGATTCTTCAAAAATTAATCGCAGGTAAATTTCTCCCGCAAAACCGTATTCGTCTGTGAGCGAGGCAAACAACTCGCTCTCTTTTTTTTGTAAAGTCTGTAAAATATTTTTAGGCGTAAGCGTATTTTCCGTTTTGACGGTTTTTGCAAGAAGTAGTTTTTCACTTTCTCCAAAAGTGATTTTACAGGAGATTTCTTGCGAAGCGGAAAGGTCTAACGCGCAAGAAAAATAATATTCCGTTTTTACGTTATCAAACGACATTTCTCCGCCGTACTCTTTTCCGTCTACCTCAAAGGATAGATTACAAGTTTTTTCACCCGACGGAGCAGAAAGATATATTTCCGCGCGCTGACTCGTATCTCTTTTTATACCGTCCGTAGCGTAGGGGTATTCCTTTTCTACGGCGTAAATACGCAAAGAAAATCCGTCCTCTTCCGCAAGCAAAATATTACTGCGCAGTTCGGAAAGATAGGCGTAATAATCGACGGATTCTTTTTTACAACCGCCGAACGCAAACACGAAGAAGAAAAGACCGAAAAAGAGCATAAAGCGTTTTAACGAGCGTGAAAACCAAGAATTGTATCCCAAAAAAGCGTTCATAGCTCATTATATTAAAAAAAGGTTGAAAAGATACCAAATAAAATTCGTTCATACAGTTGATTTTTTTATTTTAATGTGTTAAAATAGTATAAATACAATGG
>SVIX01000012.1 GCA_015069285.1 Clostridiales bacterium
ATTCCGTTGCAGTCATTTGAGTCCTTACGTTATTGTCTTACTCAATGCTTATTAACCAAATTAGCTCTTTACTTTTATTCAATATTTGAATTTCTTTGCCTTTTCGTACTCGTCTTCTATTTATTTTATAAATAAAAAACTTTTGACTAATTTGCTATGCAGTTGTTAATCTTCTTTTTGTATCTTTCTACAGAAAGACGCCGTTCGTTTCAGCGACAGCTTAAATACTATACCATTATCAAAAAAGAATGTCAAGCGTTTTTTTAAATTTTTTTTAATTTTTTTTATACTTTTTTAAAAATTTTTTAATTTTTTAATTTTTCAAGCAAAAAAACGCGTTTTCTATATATATAATATGTCGCGCGTAGAGAAAAAAGTGAACGGCGGAATTCACCTTCCGCCGTTCGTTTTTATTTGCAACCGCTACAAGTTTTACAATTTCCCGAGCATTTTTTGCTTTGTTTGCCCGTGGACGAGAGCATTTCCCCCGAATAGTCGCGCGTCGTTTCACCACCGCAATCGGGACATTTCACTTCGTCTAAGTAAGATTTTACAAGCTCGTCAAATTTCTTTCCGCAAGTTTTGCATTTGTACTGTAAAAAAGGCATCGCCGTCTACTCCAAAAGTTATTTTTTTATTTTCAACAATACGCTTTGATGCGATTTTAAAAACACCGCAACCCGTTTATATTGTTGACGCTTATTTTCCCAAACAAATTCTACTTCGTGTTCGGTATCCGATAAACCGACGTCTTGGGGATTAAAGGCGATTTCTTTGTCCGCCTCTGAACTGTTAAACAACGCAACCGTAATATACGAATCATCCGCGCAGTCAAATGCCGAACGGATATATATAATTTCCGGAACGTTCATTCCCTTTTGTCTATAATCATAGTTTGCGAAATATACGGGTTCCCCGTTGTTGACGTATTGTATCGCGCGTTGAATAATTTTCAATCTGGGATTGTCTTCGTTCACCAAAGAAAATCTTCCCGAAAGCTCCACCAAAGAACGCGTGATAATTTGCCAATTTACGGTGCTTAAAAAGTCCTCGTCGTTTAACCCCGGCAACAATCCGATAGAATCGCTATTGGGAATATACAAATCCCCCGTATGCGCAGATAAAACGGGTACGCTCCAAAACATAGAGAACTTTCGCTCCAACCAGTCCCCACCCGATACGTCCAAACCAAAACGGTAATTATTAAAATATTTCCCCAAAAAAGGATTGCCTGCGCTTATATCGCAACCCGTTTGTAAATACCCGTTTGGTAATCTTTTACGAATCTCTCTCGTCCACCATTCGCGGTATTCGTAGCCCGATTTATCTTTATTTTTATATAAATCGTGCCTTTCCTCAAAAGCATACGACCAAAAATCGTGTTTAATGCCTTCAAACCCTGCGTCCGTAAGCAAAACGTCCAACGCGTGACACATATACTCACGCACTTCGCTTTGGCTCACGTCCAAAGGTTGCGTCCAATCAATACGGAAATTATAATCTATAAACCAGCCAGGGTGTTCTTTGAATATTTTCGTTTTTACGGGACAAAACCCACCAATCCAAATAGCTGGTTTCAAGCCCAACGCCTTTATTTTATCCGTATACCCTTTTAATCCGTTGGGGAATTTTTCGTAATCAATCCCCGATTCACCTTCATACGCCACGCCGAGTCCGTGCGCGCCCCAATCCCCGACTTCACCTTTATTAAACGACGCATACCCGTCGTCTAATTGAAACCACTCTACGGTAGGAAAATATTTCTTAACGGCAACCGCCTCGTCTAACAACATCTGCTCGGAAACGTTACGAAATATTCCGTCGTTCCAACTACCCCATATTACGGTATGTCGATTCGTTTCCCCCGCGCCGTTGTTATTCTTCAAGATTTCCCGCAAAACGTTTACGTATTTTTCAAACAATAAATTAATATCGTCCGCGTGCGAAGTATCCCCTAAATACAAAACGTCTACGAGTTCTTCCTGCGGTTGCACTTCACGGTAAGCCGTATCTTTAAACGTGGAATACGCTTCCAAATACGCGCCCCCCTTTCTATGCCCTACTTCAAACGAAAGGCAAAATTGGTCTTGCGATAAACTTCCGCAAACCAATCCGTTCTTCTCCTTGTAATTACTCAATAAAATTGCAGGCAACGGTTGATAGGGTGACGAGCAAATTCTACCCTCTTGCACGCCGACGTCAGACCATCTTCTATCCAACGCCAAAGCAAATTTTGTATTTTCAAATGCGTCGTCATTCAAACGGTTATAGTCCAAAGGCAGAGTTAATTGCGTCAACAAACGAGCGTTTTCGTTGCAATAAAAATAATCGTCGTCCCGTTTTTCGCCTAAGGAAATTCCTTCTATTTTCAAACGCAAACCACCTAAACGCAACGTTTGTGAAGACGCGTTTTTCACCGTTCGACGCACTACGTAACCGTAGGGATTACGCTCCACAAAAATTTTCTCTTCCCATTTTCCCTCTTTCGACAAAACACATTCTTCGTTTTCCCCCAAAAGGTCAAATAGAAAAATTGCTTCGTTTAACCCAAACAACGTTTTAAGTTCGTCCGCCATATTTTTGCCCCCTTTTCTTTAGTTACAAAATATAATAGTTCTATTATATAAGTCTTTTCCTTTTTTGTCAAGCTTTTACAAAAAATTTCTCCCTCTATAAAACGGCTTTTCCTTGTAAAAAGCTATGGAAAAACCCGTTTACGTCCAACCCTACCTTTTCAAAAGAGCCGACCATAGCCTCAGGGGTTGCGATTTGATAGCGGTTCTCCGCGTAATACTTTTTCAGTCCCGCAAAAAACTTTTTATCCCCTACGCTTTTGCGCAATGCGTCAAACATCACCACCGCTTTATCGTAACTTAAACATTTATATTCGTATTCGCTTAAATATTCCTTTAAATGTCTTGACATTTTCGTATCCGTTCGTCCCAAAACGCTACCGTATACGTCGTAATACGAACGGTATTCTTTCAAAGAATTACCAACCGCGTCCTCCCGTTTTATTCCGTATTTTTCGTATTCTTCAAAGAAACAGAGCGCGGAATATTCGGCGAGCCCTTCGTCCTGCCAAGCGTTTTCTATTTGGTCGCTCCCCACAACGCCGTACCACCATTGATGCGCCGTTTCGTGCGCGATAACGCGGTGCAACTGCGCCCCCGTCGCGTCGGAAGAAATCATAGACAGCCTTGGATATTCCATACCCGCGTGACAAAGTCCCGTTTGCGCCAACGAATACGTGGAATACGGGTATTCCCCGAACGTTTTTTCAAAATAGCAAAACGCCTCTACGGCGCAGGCAAGCGTTTTTTCCGCCTCGCCGTCCGCATAGTAATAATAGGATACCGTCTTTCCGTTCGCTTGCGTTTGCGCTACGCGAAATTTATCGGATAACACGAGCGCAAAATCCCGTACGTTTTCCGCTTGGAAAACGTGTTCTTTTTTGCTTTCTAAAGTACGCTCTGAAACCGTTTCGCCGGTGGAGGCAACGAGATATTCCTTCGGCGTTTTTAGCGTTACTTTGAAATGCGCGCAATCGGAAACGAAGGGGTCGCCGTCCGAGTAGTACGCCGTTTCGGTAAATTCACCGTTTTTATAAGAACAAAGTATCGGAAAAAAATTCCCCAAATTCACGGCGTTTGGGGTAATGCCCGTACGGTGCTTGACTTTGGCGAGTTTTACCATAAAACCGATATCCAAAACCACCTTATCGCTCGGAAACAGCGATTGTGGCAAATAGGCGTACAAAATATTTTCGTCCTCGCCCATAACCTCCCAGCTCTTTGCGCCGTTGACGGAGGAAACGACCATTTCCCCGTAACTTTCTCCTGCGTAATACGCGTCGTTTTTCAAATTTTGCGAAACGGGCGCGTATAGCGCGTCTTCACGGTAAGCGTTGGGGTACAGTTGAAATTTAAGAACGGAAATTTCGTTATCCGTTACGTTTTCAAACTGCACTTTTACCGCGCCCGTAAGCGTCGCGTTTTCAGGAATATATTCGGCGGTAATCTCGTACCTGCTACCCACCTTTCGTTCTTTTTTACACGAAACGAAAAAAGGAAGCGCCGTCAAAACGCTAACGCCAAACAGTATCAAACTTACGATTTTTTTCATATAAGCCCCCTTAGCGAATATACTTTTAGACAGGGTATTATATGTTTTCGCTTTATGAATTATTCCCACGCCCTCGCCTGCGCCTCGTAATGACAGGTAGAGTGTCATTCTGGAACGGAGCGTAGCGGAGTGATAGAATCTTTTTGTCATTCTGGAGGGAACGAAGTGACCGATAGAATCTCTTAGACTCTATCGCTACGGGCTAAAGCCCTCCGCTCCAGAGTGACAGGGGAATCGTCATTGCGAGCGTAGCGTGGCAATCTCTTTCTTCCGTGGGATTACTTCGTCGCTTTCGCTCCTCGTAATGACGGGATAAGGAACGCTTACGCGTTGTTTTGCGCAACCTACGGTTGCTTGTTGGAAGGCTTTGTTTTTGCGAGGGCTCCGCCCTCAACCTCCCGCAAGGGGATTATCCCCTTGACCCTTTGACTTGGGTTTCCGCACGCCGACAAGGTTGGCGAGGAACGCTTACGCGTTGGTTTGGCGCAACCTACGGTTGCTTGTTGGAAGGCTTTGTTCCGTCTTACGACGGCGATTGCCATCGGGGCGCAAAGACGCTGTCTTTGCAATCTGCAAGGGAATAATTCCCTTGACCTTTTAACTTGGGTTTCCGCACGCCGACACAGTCGGCAAGAACGCTTACGCGTTGTTTTGCGCAACCTACGGTTGCTTTGGGGAAGGCTTTGTTTTTGCGAGGGCTCCGCCCTCAACCTCCCGCAAGGGGATTATCCCCTTGACCCTTTGACTTGGGGTTTTCGTGCGGGCGGACACAAAGAAAAATCGCGCGGAAAAGATTTTCTTTTCCGCGCGATTTTACCTTACCAAAGATTCGCCGTTTATTCTTCCTCAAAAAAAAGGCGTTCCCTTTTAAGCGTATTTTACAAAATATTCGTCTTTGTCGAACGTTATCGCCACCTGCTTTTCGCTACCGTCGCGCAAAACGTGGAAAATCATCGTATCCCCTTTACGCACGGTCAAAAGCACGTCGTTGAGCTGATGACGACGGGTAAGCGTGGTCGTTTTGCCGTGGAGCGTTACCGCTTTAAACACGTCGCCCGCTTTCAGGCGTTTATTGTCGTCACCGTTCGCGCCTGCCGCGCCCGCGTCTGCGCCGTCAAGTACGCTCGATACGAGGAAACTTTCGATAATTTTTAACTTTCCGTCGACGAGTTCCGTTCTCGTTGCGTTGATATACGTTTCCACTCCAAGCCACGCGCGCAATACGAACCCGTCTTGGGAAAGGGTAACGTTATTCCATAAATTTTGCAACACGTATTTGACCTGCGTTATCGGCAAGGCGTAGCCCATATTATCCGTTTCGTCCGCCACGCTCTTGGCGTTGGTAATTCCGATGAGTTTACCTTGCGCATTAAACAACGCTCCGCCCGAATTGCCGTGATTGATTGCCGCGTCCGTACGCATAACGCGATAACTTACCGTACGCTGTCCGTCCGTCGAGCCCATCGTAATCGTTTCCGAGTCCACGGAAATAAGCCCGTTCGTTACGGAAATGCCTAAGCCGTTGGAGTTTCCGACGGCGAACACCTTTTCGCCTACCGTCACCTGTTCGGAATCCCCAAAAACTGCCTCGCGCAAGGCGTAATTTTCTACGTAAGTTTTTAAATTTTCGTCGTTCACACGGAGCAACGCTACGTCGTAATCCATCGCTCCGCCGATAAAATGCGCCTGTATCCCGTCGCCGTCCTCGGTATTACCGGGCGCGGTTTCAATATACCCGTCGCCGTCGGTGTCCGTACCGACGCTAAAACTTTCACGCGCGCCGTAAGGGTATAACCAAATACACTCGGAAATGCCTTTATCCGCGTCGTAAACCACGTGATAATTGGTAACGAGATACATTTCTCCGCGTTCTTCTTGGATATTTAAAACGACCGCGCTTCCCTTCGCCGCGGACGACTCCGTTTCCGTACGGCTGTTCCAACGACTGCCTACTTGCACCTCTTTGGTGAAGGCGCAACAAACATTCAGCACGGAAGTGACGTTTTCCGCTATAATTTCGGTGGCGTTATTCTCTTGCAAAGAAAATTCCACGCCAAGCTCTTTGATAAATTCTAAAAGCGTTCCTTCAAAACCCGAAGCTTCGTACATTTCAACGATGTCCAAACTTTTCCCGTCCGCACCGTTTGCGCCTTGCAAGCTTAAAAGCCAAGCCTCTTCGCTACCTTGGAAACCGTTTTTTACAGCGATGTCGTACGCGTTGATAATTTCCTTTTCTTCTTCACAAGCGGTAAACGCAAAAAGCGAAAACGCCGATACGCACGCGCAGGAAATTGCCGTTAATTTTTTGAACCTTTTTTTCATAATCGTTCCTCTTACATTTTTTGAGCGCTTTTTCTATTTTTTACCTTTTTCCTTACTATTATACGCCTTTTTTTCGTTAAGTAGTTTAAGGTTTTTTGAAATTTGGGTGAAAGAACTTTACGGTTCTTCCAATTCGTCCAAAGTCAGGGCAAACGACGGAATAAACTGCTCGAAAAAATATTCCACTTCGGGCATATTCCGCGCGTGTAAATCTTTCTCGATACTCTTTTTTGCCTTGGAAAACTCGTTGTTTCCGCTACGCAATTCTTCCAAACATTTGATATACGCAGAAAGTCTGTCCGCCGCCTTGACGAGTTTGTATTCTTCGCTTTGTTCGTCCGCCAAAATATACGGTTTTATTACCTCTTTCATTTTTTGGGGTAACATATCCGCCATTTTTTCACAAGCGCGCGTTTCCAATTCCTTATACGCGCCGTGGATACCTTTATTATAATACTTTACGGGCGTGGGCAAATCACCCGTCATTACCTCGCTCGTTTCGTGATAAAGCGCGTATAAAACGGTCGTGGAAATATCTACCGCGCCACCGAAAACTTCGTTACGGATAACGGCAAGCGCGTGCGCGAGCATCGCTACGCTTTGGGAATGTTCCATAATATTTTCTTCCCGCGTGGAGCGCATCAGTTGCCAACGCTTGATAAATTTCATTCTGTCCATATACGCGTAAAAATCGTACCGCATAAAAAATTTTCCTCCTGCAAACGCTTGACTTTTGCGAGCGTTTGGTTTATACTGTTATTACAAAATTAAATTATCCGTCGTGGGTGCCCTTAAAAAAGGCTGAGATTATACCATTGGAATCGGCAAGGTAATACTTGAGCGAGAGATTGATGACCCGTTTTCGTCGTTTTCGTAAATTTATGCTACGGAAACGCCCGAAAAAGGCTTTGCGCCCACTTTTTACAAAAGTAATTTGGGGCGTTTTCTTTTTTTCGGAAACGCGGAGAAGCGCACGCCGTAAAATGCGTAGATGCGAGCAAGACAAGGAAAACGCGGATTTTTCGACGGGAGCGTACTAATGCGTACGTGACCGAGAAAAAACGCCACGGGTTTCCGCACGCCGTAAAATGCGGAGATGCGAGCAGTTCAAGGCGTTGCGAAGGAGCTTACCGATAGTAAGTGACTGAGCAACAACGATGAAATGCGAAGTATATACGCGTTTTACAAAAAAAACGACGGAAATAGGAGGTTCTTTTTATGTTTCTTTATTCCCTGCTCGAAGTTTCCGAGCAAACCACGAACGTCGTCAAATGGATATCCGTCGCCGGCGTTCTTCTCGTCCTTGGCGTAATTGCGCTCATCGGGTTCTTGAAAAACGGTAAAAAGTTCGATTCCAAAAAAATCGCCTTTGCCGGGATTTGCGTTTCGATGTCCTTTACCCTCGCCGTCCTCAAAGTAAGCCCCGTGCAATACGGCGGTTCGATTACGCTTGCGTCCTTCGTGCCTATTCTCGTATTCGCCTACGTTTACGGACTTGCCGACGGACTTTTGATTGGGCTTATCCACGGTCTTTTGAACTTCATCGAAGACCCGTACATTCTCACGCCTGCAACTTTTTTGTTTGATTATTTGCTTGCGTTTACGAGCGTCGGCGTTATGGGGCTTTTCGGAAAGCTCCAACGCAAAGAACGGGGATGCGCGCCTATCGTTTTAGGGTGTGTTTGCGTGTTTAGTTTACGCTTTATTTCCCACCTTTTGTCCGGTATGATTTTCTTTACGCAAAACGCCGTTTGGGTAAGTTTCCCGTCTTGGGCTATGGGAAATGCGTTCATCTACTCGTTCATTTATCAATGCATTTACGTACCTGCAGACGCGTTGATTGCCACGCTTGCGCTTATCGCGCTTTGCAAATCGGGCGTTTTGGATAAACTCACTTCTATTATGAAAGGGAAGGCTCAATAAACGGCGATTTCATCGAAAATCTTTTTGTTTACGATTAATTTTTTGTCGGTTAAATCCACTTTAACGACGACGCCTTTCACGGCAGGGAAAAGTATCTTTTTTCCTGCTTTTTCTATGGTGTAAATATCCGAGGAAAGGTTGGAAATATCCGTTACCGTTCCTAAAATTTCGCCCTCTTCCGTTTCGCAAGAAAGACCGATAATATCCACGATATAATATTGCCCTTCGTTTAACTCGGGCGCGTCTTCCCGTTCGCCTTCAAGCAATTTTCCCCTGAAAAGTTCCGCCGTGTTTCTGTCGGGGATACCGCGAAGTCCGATAAACGCCGAACCGTCGTTCCCCGTGCGAAAAGATAAAATTTTATAAGGCGCGTCGTCGATATACACGACTTTAAATGCCTTGACGTCTTCGGGATAATCGGTAAACGTCTTTATTTTTAATTCTCCCCGAATCCCCTGCGGTTTTAATACTTCCGCAATTACCAAACGTTCCATTTGTTTCTCCTCGTTTTTTGCTTTTCGATAAGGCAAAAAAGGCTTTCGTTTTGAAAGCCTTTCATCAAGGTTATAACGGTTATTGCGCCGTTACTTCCCCACGTTCGCGAATTTCCACGACGTATTTTTTACTGCTTGCAGGGGTTGCCGAATGCACAATCGTGCGCATTGCTTTTGCAATTTTCCCTTGCTTACCGATAACCTTACCCATATCCGACGGGGTAAGAATTACCGTAACTTCAATCACACGGTCCTTTTCTACGACCGCGTATTCGATATTTTCTTTATCTTCGGCAAATTGCTCGACGATGTATTTAATCAAATCCAACATTCCGTTCGATTCCTCCTATGATTATACCGCGTCTATAAGATGAATTGTGCGATTTGCATTGTGGAATAATTACCACAAGCCGACGAAGTCGGCAAAAACGCTTACGCGTTGGTTTGCGCAACCTGCGGTTGCTTTTGGAAAGGCTTTCTTCCGTCTTACGACGGCGATTGCCATCGAGGCGCAAAGGCTCTGCCTCTGCACTCCGCGAGGAAATCATTTCCTCGACCTTTTGACTTGGGCTTCCGTTCGCCGACAAGTCGGCAAAAACGCTTACGCGTTGATAGCGCAACCTGCGGTTGCTTTTGGAAAGGCTTTGTTTCGTCTTACGACGGCGATTGCCATCGAGGTGCAAAGACGCTGTCTTTGCAATCTGCAAGGGAATTATTCCCTTGCCCCTTTTCCGTTCGCCGTAAAACGCGGAGAAGGGTTGCAGATTTGTGCCGAACACGGAAGGTTCGCCGACGCGACTTTACTTTCCGTAAACGAGCGAGGCGAATACCGTTGAGGTGCAAAGGTGCGCCCTTATACGCGTTTTACTTTAAGCGTTTTACTTACTTATTAGACTTCTTCGCCTTGGTCTTGCTAGGGCTTAATTTCGAAGATTTTTCGATAGCGCCTGCTTTTACAAGCAAGTTCTTTACCGTTTCGGTGGGTTGAACGCCTTTTGCAAGCCAATCTTGCGCTTTTGCGTTGTCAATCGTAAGTTCTACGGGGTCGCAGGTGGGTCTGTAATGACCAACGCAATCGATGTACTCGCCCGTTGCAGCCTTTCTGCTGTCTACGACTACCACACGGTAGATAGGGTTCTTCTTGTCGCCCATTCTGAAAAGTCTCATTTTTACCATAATAGTATACCTCCAAAGTATATAAAAATTTTTTTTATTTTTTTACGGCGTTTGCCGTTTTTGACTGATAGTATTGTTTTTTTCGCTTTCGCGATGTTGGCGCAACCTGCGGTTGCTTGTTGGAAGGCTTGTTTTTGCGAGGGCTCCGCCCTCAACCTCCCGCAAGGGAATAATTCCCTTGACCTTTTGCTTACTTTTTTCAGAAAGGCAACTTAAATCTGCCTTTCCCGCCTTTGAGCTGTTTCATTAGCATTTTCGTTTGTTCGAATTGTTTCAAAAGCTGATTTATGTCCTGCACCGTCGTTCCCGAACCCAACGCTATTCTGCGTTTTCTCTTACTGTCGATAATCGAAGGATTGTCGCGTTCCGCTTGCGTCATCGAAAGAATAATCGCTTTGGTGCGCTCGATTTTCTTTTCGTCTACGTCCCCTTCGTTGACTTTGAGTTTGCCCGCGCCGGGGAGCATAGAGAGCATCGCTTGCGCTCCGCCCATCTTTTTCATCATCGCAAATTGTTCCAAATAATCGGTGAGCGTAAAGGAGTTGGCGAGCATTTTTTGTTGCATTTTTTTCGCGTCTTCCTCGGTGATTGCCTGTTGCGCTTTTTCAATCAACGACAACACGTCGCCCATACCGAGAATTCTCGACGCCATTCTATCGGGATAGAAGGGTTCTAAATCGGTCAATTTTTCCCCAACGCCGATAAATTTAATGGGTTTGCCCGTCACCGCCTTTATCGAAAGACAAGCACCGCCACGCGTATCGCCGTCTAACTTGGTCAAAATCACGCCCGTGATTTCCAGCCTTGCGTTGAAGGTTTCCGCTACGTTTACCGCCTCTTGCCCCGTCATCGCGTCTACGGTGAGGAGCGTTTCGGTAACTTCCACTTCTTTTTTGATATTTTCAAGCTCTTGCATCAGCGTTTCGTCGATTTGTAAACGCCCTGCCGTATCCAAAATAACGGTGTCGTAGCCTTTCGCACGCGCGTATTCTACCGCTTGTTTTGCCGTTTTTACGGGGTTTTGCGTGCCTTTTTCAAACACTTCCGTTTGCGCGTTTTTTCCTACGACTTGGAGCTGGGTAATCGCCGCCGGGCGGTAAATATCCCCCGCTACGAGCAACGGTTTTTTGCCCTGTTTTTTCAAAAGCGTAGCAAGTTTTCCGCAAAGCGTGGTTTTTCCCGCGCCCTGTAAACCGCACATCATAATCACGGTCGGAAGACGGGGCGACACTTCTAACTTGGAGTTTTTCGCGCCCATAAGCGCAATTAATTCCTCGTTGACGATTTTAATAACCTGTTGCGCGGGATTGAGCGAGGATAAAATTTCCTGCCCCACCGCTTTTTCCGAAACTTCCGCGATGAATTGTTTCGCCACGCGCAAATTTACGTCCGCCTCCAACAACGCTACGCGTACCTCGCGCATCGCCGTGCGAATTTCCAATTCCGTCAATTTTCCGCGTTTGGTGAGTTTGGAAAATATATGATTTAATCTTTCCGATAACGAACCGAATAAAGCCATTTGTTCCCCTTTTATTCCGTTTCTATAATTTCCGCGCCAAATTCCTCGTGCACCGCATCAAGTTCTTTTTTCAACGCCTGCGTATCGGGAGAATTATGCGCTTTGATGAACCGCGTCACCGTCGTCATATACGCCGAATATTCGCGCGATAACTGGGTGAGCGTCTTGGCAAAGCCGAGTTTTTCTTCGTAGCGTTCAAGCTGTTTTCTGCATTTACTCAAACAATCGGATACGCTTTGACGGGAAACGCCCTTTTGTTCGGCAATTTCCGCTAAAGACAAGTCGTAATTGAAATACAAATCGGTGA
The DNA here is from genome assembly GCA_015069285.1 of Clostridiales bacterium. Classification (GTDB taxonomy): domain Bacteria; phylum Bacillota; class Clostridia; order Christensenellales; family Borkfalkiaceae; genus Scatosoma. The sequence goes on from SVIX01000012.1 coordinate 11,867, forward strand.
TTTCCCGTTGCGTCGCCGTAAGTAGCGGTGAATATAAATCCCACAACCGCAAAAACGCCAAATCGTCTTTCATATACCCCTTCTCCTTTTTTCCGTTCTCTATTATAACCGATAAAAACGCAGGTGTCAAGCATTTTTACTTGACACCTGTAAATTTTTTTTTATTTTTTTAGGTTATCCATTGTAAAACGTCCACCAAAATCGCGAACCCGAAGAGTAAAATGATGCCGATGAAATGAATGAGCGTTTCCACCTTTCTGTTTACGGGCTTTTTACGAATCCATTCGATTAGGCAAAAAATCACTTTACAGCCGTCTAACGCCGGGATAGGCAACAAATTGAACACGGCAAGGTTTACCCCAATTAGCGCGGCGATATTCAAAAACTGTAAAATTCCGCTTGAGGCGGCTTGCGCCGTCACCGTAATCGTAGTAACCGGTCCGCCCATCGCGTCCAACCCCAATTTTCCCGTCAAAAGTTCGCCGAGCGAGCGGAGCACCGTACCGCCGATTTTCCAAGAATAGACGAAAGAACGCCCGACCGTTTGGAAAAAACCGCTTTTTACGGTCACCGTTTTCAAACCGTCTAACCCGAGCGCGCCAAGGAGCGTACCCGTATCCGACATATTGACGAAGTCGGCGTCTTGTTCCAGCGTTACTTTTATAACCGCGCGTTCGCCGTTGCGTATAACGCCTATTTCCACTTCCTCGCCCTTGCGTTTGCCGTTGAGCGCGTCGATATAATCGGTGATAAGATAGACCTTTTCCCCGTCGACGCTCTCGATAATGTCCCCCACTTCGTACGCGGGCGATAAATACTTGCCCTCGCGGGGCGCGGTAACTTCGTACAGCGGTTGCCCGATAAACCCGAACATGCACACGATTAAAAGGAGCGCCAATAAATAGTTCATCGTCGCGCCTGCGATAAGAACGATAATGCGTTTCCACGGCGCTTGGTCGTTAAAGCGTTCGCCTTTCGGCTCGGGATATTCCTCTTGCCGAGGCGGTTGTTCCGCCTGTTCCGTTTGTTCCGTTTTTAACTCCGCAAACGGTTCTTCTTCTTCTTGCGACTGCGGTTGTTCTTCCTCGTACTCGTCCTCGCCGTCAAAGGCGCAATATCCTCCCAAAGGGATAATCCGAAGGGCAAACAGTTCGCCCGTTTTTTTACTGCGTTTTTTGAAAATGGCAGGTCCAAACCCGACGGAAAACTCGTTGATTTTGAAATTTAAAATTTTGCCTGCGATATAATGCCCAAATTCGTGTATGGTCACCATTACGAGCAGAATGACGACGGCAAGCAATATCCCGCCGATACTTTTCATCGCGCTTACAAAAGATAATAAATTTATGGGATTATTCAATGCTTACACCTCGTATCTATATATTCGTTTGCAAGGGCGCGCGCGCGTTCGTCCGTCGCCGACAAAACTTCGTAGTCCGTCGCTTTGACGCGTTCCGTCCCTTCTAAAACCTCTTGAATAATATCGGCGATTTGCGTAAAAGCTATCCGTCCGTTTAAAAACGCGCCTACCGCCACCTCCCCCGCGCCGTTTAGCGCGCAAGGGTAATTGTCCCCCAATTCCGCGCTCGTTAGCGCTAAATCGTAACAGGGATACGCCTTTCTTTCCAAAGGTAAAAATTCTATTTTGCCAAGTTTTTCAAAATCCAACGAAGGCAAATCGCAGGGCAAACGCTCGGGATAGGTGAGCGCAAGCTGAATGGGCAATTCCATCGTGGGATAACTCATTTGCGCCAAAATTCCGCCGTCGTCAAATTCCACCAACGAATGAACGATACTCGTCGGTTGTACGAGCGTGTGAATTTTCGTAAGCGGACAATTATACAACCACTTCGCCTCGATAACTTCAAACCCCTTATTCAAAAGCGTCGCGCTATCCACCGTAATTTTCGCGCCCATATTCCAAGTCGGGTGTCTAAGCGCGATTTCAGGGGTAACGCTTTTTAGTTCTTCTTGCGTCTTACCGTAAAACGGACCTCCGCTTGCGGTGATAATCAACCGTTTAAAGGGCGCGTCCAAGCGGTAGGAAAGCGCCTGCCAAAGCGCGGAATGTTCGCTGTCGACGGGCATTAGCGCTATCCCCGCGCGCTTGATTTTTTCCATTACGAGCGCACCGCCACAAACGAGCGTTTCTTTATTCGCGAGGGCGATATTCTTTTTTTCCTCCACCGCTTTGAGGGAATATTTCAGTCCCGAAAACCCCGTCGTCGCAATCACGGCGGTATCGCCGTAAGTTAGAGCGTCAAGCCCTGCCTGCGCGCCGTAAGAAAACGCAACGCCTTGCGGAATTTTATCGGCTATCTTTTTCCCCGCCTCTTCGTCAACGAGTACGGCGTAGCGCGGTTTAAATTCTAACACTTGGCTTAAAAACGCCTCGGCTGAGGCGTTTGCAACGATACTTTCTATTTGAAATTTATCTCGGTAACGGCGCACTACGTTGCATACCTGCCTGCCGATAGAACCCGTTGAACCGATTAAAGAAATTTTTTTCATTTTCCTTCCTTACACGATAATTTTTACGCTATCCATTGTACGACGATATACGTGGCGTAGACGAGAATGGTAGCGAACATCGTTCCGTCGATTCTGTCCAATACGCCACCGTGTCCGGGCATAATCTTGCCCATATCTTTAATTTCCACCTTACGCTTTATCGCGCTCTCGAATAAATCGCCAAGCTCGGTCGCCCCCGCCGACAACAAACCGACGAGCAAATATACGGGCAACCAAAGCGCCATATTTTCAAAACTGCCAACCACGGCGTTGTACGAAAAATACAAAACGGTCGCGCCGATAAGCCCGCCGACGAGTCCGCCGATTGCCCCCACCGCCGTTTTGTTGGGACTAATCGTCGGTGCAAAGGGACGGGGGAAATATTTCCGCAAAAACCGCCCGAATAAATAGGCGAAACTATCCGCAAAAGGCGATATAACGAAAATAAACAAAACGAGTAAATCGGAATTAAACGCAAAGTTTTCCAAACCTTGCGGAGCGTTCGCGTGATTGGCAATCACCAAAACGCTTAAAAACAGCGTGGGATACACGAGTGAAAGCAAGCTTACGCCTATGCTTTCCAAGCTCGTATTTTCGTGGTCGGCTACGAGCAACGCAAGCGTCGCCAGCACCGCGAAAAACAGGCAAAGCGCAACGATTTGCATACCGTTGCCAAAAAACTGTTGACAAAGCGCGCAAGCAGGGATACACAAGGTTGCGAACGCAAAGCAAACGACGCGTTGCGGTTTGGTCGTTTTCTCTTTCGTTGCGCGGAGCATTTCAAACGCGCCCACAAGCGAACAAAAATACAACAACGCGTCAAAGCATAAATCGTGTATAAATATTTTCATAAGGTAGAACGCTACGAGAATCGCCACGTAACAACTACCCGAAATAAGTCGTATTTTCATAACTATTTGCCTTTGATTATTTTGCTCTTTTTAAGGGATTATCGCGCCGTAAGCAAAACTTTACAACTGTTCGTCCGTTTTTCCAAACCGACGGGTTCTGCCCGAAAACCAAACGATAGATTTTTCCAAATCCCTATCGGAAAATTCAGGGAACATTTTATCCGTAAAATACAATTCCGCATACGCCGATTGCCACAATAAGAAATTGGATAAACGAATTTCTTTGCCCGTACGGATAATCAAATCGGGGTCGGGTTGCCCTTGCGTATACAAAAGCGCGGAAAAACTTTCTTCCGTGACCTTTTCCCCCTTTTCCACCGCGCAATTCACCGCGCGAACGATTTCCGCGCGCGCGCCGTAACAAAGCGCGATATTTACGCCCTTGCCCTCAAAATGCGCCGTTTCCGCCTCCGCCTGACGCAAAATTGCCTGTACGTCGTCGGGTAAAAGCTCCACCGCGCCGATAACTTTTAAGCGCACGCCGTAGCGCAACACCCGTTGCATATTCTCTTTAAAATGCTTACGGATAAGATTATACAGCCCTTCAAGTTCTTCTTGGGGGCGTTTCAAATTTTCGGTAGAAAGCGCGTATACGGTAACGTAGGAAACGCCCAAACGAAAGGCGCGTTCCATAAGTCCAATCATACGCTCCATACCCTTTTGATGTCCAAACGAGCGGGGCATAAAACGCTTTTTTGCCCAACGCCCGTTGCCGTCCATAATAATTGCGATATGGCGTGGAATTTTCGTGTCTGGTTTTATTTTATTCCGTTGCATACCTTAAATAGACATCAATTCCTTTTCCTTCGCGGAAATAATCGTTTCAAGTTTTGCCATAGACTCGGACACGAGTTTTTCCACGTCCGCTTCGCAAAGGGACGCTTCGTCTTCGGAAAGCTCTTTTGCCGTCTTCATTTTCTTGATGACGTCCATCGCTTCACGACGGTGGTTTCTCACCGCTACCTTGCTATCCTCGCCCATTTTTTTGGCTTGTTTTACAAGCTCGCGACGTCTTTCTTCCGTCATATCGGGGAACACCAAACGGATAACGTTCCCGTCGTTGGAGGGCGTTAAGCCGATATTCGATTGCAAAATCGCCTTTTCCACCGCTTTCAAAAGCGATTTATCCCAAAGGCTGATTTGCAAGCATTTCGCGTCCAAAGCGGATACGTTGCCAAGTTCGATAAGCTTACTCATACCGCCGTACGCCTCTACTTCCAATCTATCCAAAATACGGGGGTTTGCCCTACCCGTACGAATTGCGCCGTAATCGTTTTCAAGCGCGCGAAGGGTGTTTTCCGCCTTTTCTTCCAATTCTAACATCATCTCTTCAATTCTTTCGTTTTCAATCATACTATTTTTTCTCCTTTCTAAGTATCTTTTTTTATTTTTCGGCTACGCCACTTTTTCTTCAAAAATCAAGCAAACGACGCGCCGTAGACTTTTTTATTATACTTTAATCAAAGTACCCAAACGCTCACCGCATACCGCGCGTACGATTGCGTTTTCCTCGTTCAAGCCGAACGCAAGCGTCGGAACGTTATTTTCCATACACATCGTCGCCGCCGTAAAGTCAATGACCTTTAAGTTGCGATTGATAATATCCGCGTATTGTAAAGTTTCGTATTTCTTGGCAAGCGGATTGGTTTTCGGGTCGGAATCGTAAATACCGTCCACGTTCTTTGCCATAAGTAAAATATCCGCGTCAATCTCGCAAGCGCGAAGCGCCGCCGCCGTATCCGTCGAACAGTACGGATTTCCCGTTCCGCACGCGAAAATCACGATTCTGCCCATTTCAAAGTGCCGAAGCGCTTTACGCAAAATAAACGGTTCTGCCAAAGACACCATATCGAGCGCCGTTTGTACGCGAACGGGAACGCCACGCTGTTCGATAGCGTCCATCATCGCAAGCGAGTTCATTACCGTTGCGAGCATACCCATGTGGTCGGCAGTCGTTCTGTCCATATTCGTGCCCTGTCTTCCGCGCCAAAAGTTTCCGCCACCGATAACCAAACCCACTTGCACGCCCAAATTATGAATTTGCACGATTTGTTCGACGACGGGCGCGATAACTTCGTGATTAAGACCGAATCTATCGTCGCCTGCAAGCGCCTCGCCCGACAGTTTTAACAGCACTCTTTTGTAAATAGGTTGCATTATAAAATTCCCTCCTTTATGCAAAGCTTTCCTTGTCCTTAAAGCCCATAATCTTTCATTTTATCTATTATACCATATTTCACGCAAGAAAGCTATATAATTCACGAAAAAAGTCTATGAAATTTATAAGTTTTTTTGTAAAAAAATACTCCCGAAAGAAAATTCGGGAGCTTTTTCTCATAATTGGTATTCTTGCGCCAACGCTTTGAAGAAAGGCAACGCCCGTTCAATGCGTTCCGTTTGCACGCAATAGGCGATTCTCACCCAACCTTCGTAACCGAAATCGTCGCCCGCAACGAACAGCAATTCCTTTTCCTGCGCCTTTTTGCAAAACGCTTTGGCGTCCTTTTCGGGCGATTTTACGAATAAATAAAATGCGCCTTGGGGATACACGCAGGTAAATCCGTACGAACGCAACGCGTTATAAAGTAAATCGCGGTTGCGCTTATACACCTGCAAATCGGCGGTCAACCCGTCGCATTCGGCTACCAAATACTGGAAAAGCGACGGAGCGCAAACGAACCCCAACATACGCCCTGCTCCGCATACCGACGCGTAAAGTGCTTTGGCGTTTACCGCTTGGGGCGATACCGCAATATACCCGATTCTCTCCCCAGGTAAGGATAAGGCTTTGGAATAGGAATAGCAGACGAGCGTATTTTCGTAATAGCGCATCGGCGAAAGAATAGGCGTCGTCTTATCGTATACGAGTTCGCGGTACGGTTCGTCGGCAATCAAGAAAATCGGCTTGCCGTATTGCTCGGATTTTTCCTTTAACAGCGCGGAAAGTTTTTGCAAGACTTGCTCGTCGTAAACGACGCCCGACGGGTTGTTGGGCGTATTGACGATAACCGCCTTGGTGTTTTGCGTTATTGCGTTTGCCAACGCCTGAAAATCAGGGAGCAAAGTTTTTTCGTCCGAAGGCGCGACGACGAGTTTTGCACCCGTCCCTTCCACGAACACGCGGTACTCCGCGAAATAGGGCGCAATCACAATCACCTCGTCCCCTTTTTCGTATAACGCGCGCAAACAAATGGTGAGCGACGCCGCCGCTCCGCAGGTCATATACAAATCGTCGCCCGAAAGCGCCACGCAAAAGCGCGCGCTATAATTTTGCGCGATTTTATCCCGAACGGTTTTATCGCCCTGCGCGGAGGTATACCCGTGTAAACGGATGGAGGGCGTTTTTTCTACCAACCGTATCAAAGTTTTTTCTACCTCGTCGGGGACGGGTACGGACGGATTGCCGATGGAAAAATCGAATACGTTCTCCGCGCCGATTTGCTCGGCGCGCAATTTGGCGTACTCGAAAATTTCCCGTATGCTTGAACGCTTGCTCCCAAGCGCGTAGGATTCCTGATTATACATTCGCCCCCTCCGTATTCTCCGTAAAACTCGCAACGCGTTCGGCTTTTAACGCCTCGTAAAAATTCGCGCGCGCGACTTCGTGATAGGGAGCGACGAAAAATACGCCTATACCAAGACAAAGCGCCCCCACGATATACCAACCGAAAAAGCTTAAATCCAAACAAAATAACTGCCATTTATGACCGTCCATCATTTTACGGCTTTCGGTGATACAATCGATTGCCTCCGTTTTCGTTCCGCCCGCTTCTTGACGGATATAAAACGCCATTGCGTACGAATAGCTTTTGACAATCCCCGGCACGATAAAAAGCAACGACCAAAGCAGAGTAAACAATTCCCGCAAAAAACCGAGCAAAACGCTCTGTCCGAAGTCTTCGGAAAATCCGCAAAAAACGTGCAATATATCCCACCGTTTATTTTCAACACATTCCACTTGCGTACGCGCCATTCCGTATAAAAGCGGACCGTGCAACACGATAGAAATAATTCCTGCCACCACCGTCGCCGTCATCAAGCTTTCCGCCACGGGCAGAATGGCGCAAACGACGAGCATCATCATCCACTTGCTTTTGAAAATATTTTCGCCGAGTTGTTTTCTCGCGTTTTGTCGTAAAGTAAAATTCGATACCATACTTTTTTTCTCCTACTCGTACACTATTATAGCACGCCCGCGCGGTTTTGTAAACGGTTTAAAGCATTTTTTCATTTTTAGCGTAACAAAAAAATCCGCCGTAACGGTTACAGCGGATTTTTTAATCGTTTACTTTTCTTATTTTTGCATAGCGGCTACTTGTTTTGCAACTTCTTCGCCCAAGTCTTCGCTCTTCTTTTCAAGACCTTCGCCCATGATATAGAATTGGAACTTGTTGATGGTTGCGCCTGCGCTCTTCAAAAGTTCTGCAATCTTCTTAGAGTCGTCTTTGATAAACGCTTGTTCTAACAAGCAGTTTTCTTCGTAGAACTTCTTAACTCTGCCGTCCACCATCTTTTCAATGATTTGCGCGGGCTTGTTCGCGAGCTTTTCGTCGTTTTTAATTTGCGCCGTAAGCACTTCTTTTTCCTTAGCCAACGCTTCTGCAGGTACGCAGTCCTTGCAAAGGTATGCGGGTTTGGTGAACGCGATTTGGAGCGTCAATTCGTGCGCTACTTCTTTCGCCGCTTCGCTTGCTTCGCCTGCCATATCGATAAGCACGCCAAGCTTTCCGCCAAGGTGAATATAGCTTGCAAGGAAACCGTCCGTGGTATATTTTACGAAACGGCGAACGGAAATCTTTTCTCCGATAATCGCAATTTTGCTCTTTAAATATTCTTCTACGCTTGCGCCTTCGCAGTTGCAAGTAAGCAACGCGTCTACGTCTGCGGGATTGCACGCAACGATAACTTTTGCAATCGAGTTTGCAATTTCCGTAAATTGAGGGTTCTTCGCAACGAAGTCGGATTCGCAGTTAAGTTCCACCAACACGCCGTCGTTGCCGTCGATATACGCGTATACGATACCTTCTGCCGCAATACGGGAAGCTTTTTTGTCTGCCTTCGCGATACCTCTTTCTCTCAAAAGGTCCGCCGCTTTCGCCATATCGCCGTCGGTATCCGTCAGCGCTTTTTTACAATCCATAATTCCTGCGCCCGTCTTTTCACGGAGCGTCATTACGTCTTTTCCGGTAAATGCCATAGTATTTTCTCCTTTTATTTCTATGATTATTTTTATCGTTTCTCTCCCCTATTAGATTGCCTTTACGACTTTCGCCGTCTTGGAACGATAAGGGGGAAAAGGTTTAGCCTTTGGGCTTATAAAACTTACGCGTTTTCTTCTTCCGCAGCCGCTACTACTTCTTCCATAGAAGTAGGTTCAGCCTCTTCTTCCGTAGCCGTAGCCGTTACGAGCGCTTCTTCGCCTTGGTTTGCTTCGATAACCGCGTTCGCGATTACGGACGCAATCAACTTGATAGCGCGGATAGCGTCGTCGTTACCGGGGATAACGTAATCAATTTCGTCAGGGTCGCAGTTGGTATCGGTGATTGCTACGACTTTAATGCCGAGTTTCTTCGCTTCTTTGATAGCGATGTCTTCGTTGTGGGGGTCAACCACGAACATAACGCCGGGCATAGACTTCATCGTCTTGATACCGCCAAGGTTCGCTTGCAATTTGCCCATTTCCTTTTTCAAGAGCATAACTTCCTTCTTGGGCAACGCGTCGAAATCGCCGTTTGCTTCCATCGCCTCTAATTTTTCAAGGCGTTCTACACGGCTTCTCATCGTCTTGAAGTTGGTCAAGCAACCGCCAAGCCAACGGCTGTTGACGTAGTATTGACCGCATCTTTCCGCTTCTTCACGAATAGCGTCTTGCGCTTGTTTCTTCGTACCTACGAAAAGTACCGTCTTGCCTGCTTTTACGCTTTCGCAAACGAAGGAATACGCTTCTTCGACGAGATTCGCCGTAACTTGCAAGTCGATAATGTGAATATCGTTTCTTGCCGCGAAGATGTACTTCTTCATTTTGGGATTCCACTTTCTCGTTTGGTGACCAAAGTGTACGCCTGCTTCTAAAAGCTGTTTCATAGTAATAACTGCCATAATTCAAACCTCCGTTTTACCTCCTCGCTTTGTGTTGGCTCGTAACTTATCCGCATTGAAAGATTTTACGGACACGGATTACGCACAATACGCGAGTGTGAATTTTTAGCTATATTATTTTAGCACAAAGCGTCGTCGATTGCAAGCTATTTTACAAGGTTTTTGCGTATTTTTTAGGATTTTTTACCTTTTTTTAGGATAAAACCCCGACTTTGGGGTCGGGGTCGTCTTTCTTCGCTTATAAAGATTAGTTATCCAAGCGCATCGCCTCGTCGGCGTCTTCAAAATCCTCGTATTGACGGCAAAATTCGGCGAATACTTCGTCCAAAGTTTGTTCGTCTTCCACGATATCCAATTTTTGATTTTCTTCGTCCAAAGCGAAAATAATCACTTCGTCTTCGTCCTCTTCCGTTTCCGGTTCAGCTTGTTGGAATACGCAATAATTCGTTCCGCGGTAAGGAATGGTTGCAATATGCAACAATCTTTCCACGTTTCCGTCCTCGTCTTCCACTTCGATGATGCGTTCTTCTTCGTCTTCGTAGCCTTCCATCAATTCTTCGTCTTTCATTTTTCGTTCCTCTTTTTCTTTGATTTTTTCACGAGTCAACCAGCTCTCCAAAATATAGGACGCGGCAATCGAATCCACCGTCTTTTTCCTATTCTCCCGTTTTACCCCGCCCATCATTTGCGTTTCGCGCGCCTGCATCGTGGTAAAGCGTTCGTCCTCTAATTCAATAGGTAAAGAAGTTTTTTTTCGGAGCGCGTCGATAAACGCGCGCGTTTTCTCCGTTTGCACGCTTTCCGTACCGTCGTAATTGACGGGCATACCGCACACGATAACGCCTACGCCTCTTTCTTTGGCAAGATTGGCTATCGCCTCTACGTCCGCCTGAAAATTACGCGTTCGAAAATAGGTGTCGCAGGGCATCGCGTATTCGTTAAAGGGGTCGGAAATCGCCACCCCGATTCGTTTGTCGCCTATATCGAAGGCTATCGCTCGTTTCTTCATAATTCTATTATAGCACAAAAGCTTAAATCCGTCTATCGTTTGCGCGTTTTTTACGCGTATATTTCACAAAATTTTTTCACATACTACATTTTGCAAAAAGAAATTGCCCTATAAGGAGGTTCGATTATGGAAAAATTCGCTATCGGCGTAGCGTTAGGCGCGTTGGGCGGAGCGTTGCTCGTCACCAACAATTATAAAATGCGTACGCTCGTTAAGAAAAGTCAAGAGGAAGTACAAACCAAACTTGACGAAATGCTTGACGAAAAAATCCAAGCGATGGAAGAAAAAGCCGAAACGGTTACTGAAAAAGTAAAAGACAGCGTATCTTCCACCGTGGAAGAGGTCAAAGATAAAGTGAAAAAAACGACGAAAAAATAAAGCGGAAATCTCACCGTGAACGGTGAGATTTTTCCTTTATTTTCGGGAAATTTGCGCTTTCAAACTTTCGTTCTCTGCGCGCAAACGCTCGTTTTCCGTCTTCAACGCCTGCGCAAGTCTATCGTATAACGCGTTGATTTCGTTTTCCAAACGACGGCGTAAAAACTCTTTGCCTTGTAACGGCGATTTTTCCGCGTTTATCCCCTCTACCCGCCGAACGAGCGTTTCCGCCTCTTCGTTCAAGCCCAGCTCTTGCGCGATTTTGGCAATTCTGCGCGGTTCTTTTTTTAAGACGTTCCGATATTTGTTTTGCAAGCGGAGCATTAATTTATCGTCGCCGTTCGATAAATTGAAGATGGCGCGTCTTACGGACAAGCCCTTGCTTTTTTCCGCTAAAATGCTACGCAATACCTCGTCCGTTTCCTCTTCGGTGAACTCCCGTATTTTTTCTACGCTAAGGTTCGAACCGTCCAAAAGTTTGACGATGCGCTCGTCCTTTTCTTTATTTTTCATAAGCGCGTAATAATAATTGCGCACGCTCCCTTTTGCTCTACCGCGTTTTACGCCGTACGTTTCAAATAAATAGGTAAGCGTTTTGCCCTTTGCCTTGCCTTCCTTGACGTATTCCACCAAATTTTTTGCTTCTTCTTCCGTGTAACCGTTGATTTTCGTCATAATTGTTTTCCTCCGATTTATACGTTTTACACGGTGATTATAGACAAATTTTCTCATTTTATACTTTTCCTAATAAAAAAAGAATACAATAAACTATGAAAATTTATTTTTTATCCTCTATCCCCTGCGCGTTGACGGTCAACGGCGTTTACTTCGGCGTCACGGACGGGTTTGAACGCTTTGCCGAGGTTTCTTTGCGCGATAATCTGTTCGTTTGTTTTTCTCCCGAAAACGCTTTACCTATTTCCTTCTTTTTAAACGAACAAATCCGTTTCAATCCGCCGAAAGGTTGCTCGGTCTATCTTTTAAAAGACGGTATCGCCCTTTTCGCGCAAGGCTTTCCGCCCTGCGATTTTACTTTACGGACGATTGCCCAAGAACGCGACGGCGATTGTCTTGCCACCGTTTTCAAACAGGGCGAAACGCAACTTTGCCTACAAACGGAGCGCGGGTGTTTTACCGCCCTTTTGTCCCCTGCGTTCGATTGTTGCGAAATTGAATTTCATCAAAACTTGGTCTTTCTTAAAGCGGAAAGCAAGCTTGCCGTTTTCACCAAACGGGGAGAGCGGGTCTTTTACGAAACGATTACCAGCTACCGCATCGAAGAGAATACTTTCACGGCGGTGTTGCCGTTGTCGGACAGTTTGGGTCGCAAAGCGGAATGCGTATATACTTTGCGTGAAAACGGATTAGAACGGGAAAGCGTAAAACTTCTTCAAGAACGCGCCGAACGGTTAAACGCAAGCGAAGAACTTTTGCCGTACGCTTTTTTCGAATGTGTTCTTATCGGCGGAACGTACGCCTCCTTTTTAGAGGAAAGTTTACGAGAAAAAGCGGAAGAATTGCCTGCTTTTTTGGGGGAGTTTATCGACGTCGTCGTTACGGAAGACCCTTTCGTTTGCGGTTTGGTGAGAAAAAAAGCCGAACGCTTATACGAAGTATCCTACTATACGGTAAAAATACGGGAAGGGAAAATTTTCGACATACAGGGATAATTTGGGAATATATTTATTTAAAAAAACGCTCGTTTACACTTGACAAAGTATTGCGTTTCCGTTACAATAGATAGGCAAGAAATTACAAAAAAGCGAGGTAATAAAGAATATGCAAAAAACTATTTGTAAAAAGGTATACGATACGGCTACGTCCGAACTCGTCAAAAAAGTAACGGTTGGAGAATACGGCAATCCCGAAGGCTACGAAGAAAGCCTTTATAAAACGGAAAGCGGAAATTTCTTCCTCTATACCAACGGTGGCGCGTCTTCCAAATATCCCAAAGAAGACATCGTAAGAATGGGCGCAGACAAAGCAAAAGCTTGGCTCAAAGACCACGAATAAGTTCATTTTTTAACGAACGAAAAACAATCCCGAACGGCAACCGTTCGGGATTGTTTCTTTTTTTGGAAGGTTTTTTAGAATTTTTTCACTTTTACTTCTTTAATGACGATGGGCGACGAAAGTACGGTGTACGTTTCCAAATTCGAATAGTCTTCGCCTAAATAAACTTCGTCTTCGTCCACTTTTACGGCTACCTTTTTGGAGTTATCTTCGTCTTCCGCAAGATACGCCTCGATAGCCGATTGCAAATCTTTCAATTCGTCTACGCTATCTTCGTCAAGGGTCGCAAAGGTGCAGTAGCCCTTGTTGGTCTTTTCGCTACTCGTAAGCGAAATAAAGAATTGCGACGTCGTGCTGTTATATTTATAGCTACGGTTTTTCGAACCGCCTGCCTCGGGGTGTTCGATATATACCGACGCGTCCTCTTCTTTTTCCGTATAGAACATAGAAAGCGAACCGAACGATTCTTTCTTCGCGCCGTTTTCTACTTTAAATTCGTTGTCGGCAAATTCGCCGTAAAGGGTATACAACGCGTCGTTTTTGCTCGACGTTTGGTATACGGTGAAAGGGAAATCTCCGTATTCTTTTACAATGTCGTAATATTTTTGATACACCAATCCGCCGTCCACGTCGCTAACGCTTGCGTCGTATTTATACGCGCCCGTATACATTCTCGAATCGCTATAATTATGCACGCAAAGCCCATCGTAATAACCGTTATCCGCAAGATACAAGAAGTGCTTTACCGTTGCGGGCGCAACTTTTCTATAAAGCTCGTATTCCAATTCGTACGTTTCCCCCTCGAAAGAAACGGTCATCATTACTTTAGGACGTGCGGTTTCGCAAGCGGTGAACGTTCCCACGCAACCGAGCGTAGCCGATAACGCTAACGCGCAAGAAATAATCTTTTTCAATTTCATAATAGCCTCCAAAGCTCTTTATCGCTTTTTTTACTATTCTATTTTACCGCTTATTCGCTCTCTCGTCAAGCGCTTTCGCTATATTTTTTTAAATTTTATTCGTTTTACACAAAGAAAGGGATAAAACGACGGTATTCCTTCGCGCAAGGTTTTACAGCTCCTCGTCCAAAACGTCGTTTTCTTCCGCACGGCGAATCACTTTCTTTACGCGCTCAATATCCATTGGATATTCCTCTTCCTTGAAATACTCTACATCTTCTACAAGCGCCATCGTTTCACGGTTATTTGCTCCCACGGGAACGACTACCCAATCCCCTTCTTCAATGCTATCATCTTCGCAAATATAATAATAGGTTTTTCCATAGCCCCCAAAGGATACACTTACAAAGCAAGTGCCATAAGGAATGTTGCCATCGAATACGAACAAGTCTTTTATCTCCGACAAACTACGCAATTCTTTCGACAGCCAATAGAGCTCCGTTTCTTTTTCACAAAAAAGAGAACCATTAAATTTATACTTTTTACCTTTGTCGTTGATTAAAACCAAATCCCATTCGCCGCAATCGGTGGCAAAGGGAAGAATGCAATCGCCATCAAAATAATCTGCAATATCGTCAATAAGCACCTCGCTTTGAATGTTAGACAATTTTTTGCGAACCGTCCGCAACTTTTCCCCATCATAAGTATACGTAGACAAATAAAATCGTCCGTCATCGAAAAGCGTTATGCGTTGCTCCCATTCTGGCATACAATAACTTTGCACTTGCGACACCAAACGCAATTTTCGTATCGGTCCTGCAATTTTAGTAACGTCCAAATTCGCCTCAAAAAATTTCATCTCCGCTTGAACGCTTTTTGGCTCGTCGCCTAAGTATAAGGCTTTTGCCTCCAAAAATCTCGTAAGGGGGAAATTTTGCCCCCAACCTTCTTCCTCAAACTCGCTGGCATACTTCAAAAGTCCGCGTCTATGGATAAGAAAATTGGTCGCGCTTAATACTTGATAGGTAAAATTTTCATACCGAACGTCACTCTCTATAACGCGAGGGTTTTCTTCATCTTCAAGCTCTAATTGAACTTTGATATGTAAAACGCGTTTCTTTTTCGTGCTTTTTTTGCGATTGACCGATATAGACCAATCAGTCGAATGACCTTCATCATCGTAAGACCATTCGAAACACCCCTCATAATCGTGCGCAGGATGAAAATAAAAGCAAGCGTCTAAAAACTTCGTCATGTCGCCACTTACGGCTTCCGACGATAAAAATTCAAACTTGTTTTTTCCTAATCGAACAGTAAACTTCATCCAACCGTTCGATACAATAGAAAGGTCAAAAAGAAATATATTCATACCACGCCCTATCGTAGGATTATTTTCTCTTGCCCCTTTCTCTTTTATGCGCGCTACTGCTTTAGCAACACTTTCATCTATTTCTTCTCTCGTTTCAGGCGGTAACTCGTTCCATTCTTTTTCTCTCCGCGCAATCACACGCGGGTCGTCGTCAGGACGGTCGTCCAAAATAAACATATCTTTTTCCTTCATAATCTATGCACCTTATCTATTATTCTTATTTTTTTTCTTTCAACCTCATAATTTTTCCACTATCAATAGTATAGCATTTGCTATTCGCTAAATCAAGACTTTTTCACGCTATTTTGGCGCTTTTTTATTGGTCGAACGCCTTAGAACTTAAAGAAAATAGCAAAGGTCAAACGCCCATATTTCAAGCCGTCTGACCGTTTTTGCTAAAATATTCGTTAGGATTCGACTTTTATACTGACGCTTTGAAGTTATAAACGGGCTTAATTCTCGTAACGATTTCCGCCGTCGGCTGAATATGCTCTACGATTTCGTCCATAGACTTATACGCCATAGGCGATTCATCCAAAGTTGCGCTATTGATGCAAGTGGAATAAACGCCCTGCATTTCCTTTTGATATTCCTCCATCGTAAGGCTTTCAAACGCCTTCGAACGCGACATCAATCTTCCCGCCCCGTGAGGCGCGGAGAAATTCCAATCTTCGTTGCCTTTGCCTATACAAATAAGCGAGCCGTCACGCATATTGATTGGAATTAAAAGCTTTTCTCCCTTTTTCGCGGAAACCGAACCTTTACGGAGTATCATTTCTTTAACGTCAATATAGTTATGAATCGTTTGGAAGGCATCAACGGCAACCATATCCGTCCTATCCAAAATAATTTCCGCCATCTTCGCGCGATTTCTTTCCGCAAACTTTTGGCATATATCCACGTCGTAAAGATAGTCCTCCATAACCTGCTTCGTAATATGCGCCGTTATTGTGATGAGAAAGTTCAGCTATAACAAATCTACTATTACGAATTTCATAAAGCATTTCTGGCACAATTTGATGATTGTGTTCAATTTCATCCATTATACGAACATTAAAGCCTTTCAAGCCTTCTTTGATTTTTTCACGAAGTTCTTTCGTTTCTTCACCAAACTTCATCGCCACAAAAACATTTTTATTATCAACGTGATTTTTCAAAAGATTATCAATACGTGCAAGTCCTCTTGGTGCTAATTGAATTGCTACACTTGACTCCCATATAGGTATTGCTCGAGCCGTTGGACTTTTAATATTAGAGAGTAACCCCTCTTTATAAAAGTAGTCTAAGTAGTATTGGATTTGAGAATATATTGGGCTATCAATTAATTCTCCCGTTTTGCCAATATCTTTGTTTTCCAACATTAAAATTTCAGTTAGTTGGTTGTATTTATAATATTTTTCTTCTCCTATATATTTAGAGTTTTTATTAAAATACAATAAAATATGGTCAATCTTTTCGGCAAAATTTTTAGGATACCAACTTTCAACCATTTCTGGCGTTAAGTTATAAATATGAACAAATTCATCAGTGACATGTTTGTTAAAATAATCGCTATCGCAAATAATTGGACGCAACTCGCTTAAATGATAAAACAAATAACTTTTCAAGTGTTGTATTTTAAATTTATCAACCAACTGTGTTCCTAAGTATGACGTTCTATATGGTTCAGGCACAAAGAAACTGCCACAATCAGTACAACAATAATGGAAAAAAGGGTCATTTCTTCCATTAGTAGTTATTTCCGCCCCCAATTTCCCGCAAATAGGGCATTTATTGCCATCGCTTAAATTTGTATTTCCCATTTTTTACTCCACAGTTTTAGTTTTATTCTCTTGTGCTTCATTTCCATATATACCAGGAATTATTGTCTTTATTTCCATACCTGATACTTCGACCAAAGAAGTCGAAATAACTTCGCAATCATCGACATTAAATAATACCAAGTTTTTGCCACCCACATTTAACGAACTATTAAATCTTATTCCATCAAATCCAAGCTTTTTAATTTTTTCAGTGATATATTGCGTTGGAATGTATTTATAAGATTCATTATAATTGGGAATAGAAAATTTCTCGGATATAAAAGAAAATAATCCTTGTATTTTATCACCATCCATACAATAATCCGTTGACAGGTCAAAAACTTTTATGTCTCTTTTTAATTTTAACTTTGCCAAACTTATGTTTTGTTTGATAGAAGGTTTTACCTCATATATGGGAGTTAAACTATCTTCACAAACATATAAATATCTAATAAATTCTGGATTCGCTCTTCCTGAAGTACATTTTTCAGCAATTGGTGGCAATGATTCTTGTTTGTTAAAACCTTTAAATTTTGAGCTTCTACATCTTCTAATTGCTTCTTTTACATAGACAGTAAATTTATCTGTTTCTGAACCGTCAGCAATATTGTCGATTATTGACAAATTAAAATTTAATAGTTCTGGATTTATAAAATCCTTTTTATGTAACTCAAAATCTTCGCCGTTCTCTTCCAGAACTTCTTTATACTTCTCTAAGAATTTCGCGTTTGCATCTCGATCATATATTCTCGCTCTATAAAACAGTGTACCCTTTTGATACTTGCAATTTTTTTGAACTACAGATAACTCTATCTCTTTTAATATTTCGCTTTCGACAAAAAACCTATTTGAATGGAGTATTTCCTGTTCAAACTTTTCCCATTGCTCCTGATGCTTTGCCCGTTCTTCAAACAAGAAAAATAGAGTAATCAGCATTGCATAAGCATCTTCATCTGTCATGTTTTTGAAATCCATATTTCTCCTTTGTTGTTTAAAAAAGATCATTTATAAAAAATGAACCCAAAACAACATCTTTGTATTTCTACTGTAGGCATCGAACCTCTTAAGCCGTTGCATCAATCCCAAATAAGTGAAGCTAATTGTTTCTTGTTCATAATCTTTTCTACTATTCTTTTAATTCTATCACAACTAATATAACAATTTTAATCAGGTTTCTCTATTTTAATATAATAGGTTGCACGGCTTGCGCCTTTCTTTTCGATAAAGCCTTCTTTTGCAAGTTTTTTGAGCGAACTTTCTACCGAACTATTGCTAAGCGACGGACACATTGCTACGATATCCATTTTGGTAAATTTGCCGATTTTATTTGCAACGGCTTTTTTAACCATATCAAGCGCCGACTCGCTTTCGCTTACAATTTCCATTCTATCTTCAAAGTCTCTATATTCTCCATATAAACGTTCCGCTTGTATGAGCTGTCCGTTGATGAGAATTTCCACCTCATTCAATTCGTCCATTGTTCCCATATACGGAATACAAAACGCTGCCCCTGCTTGTGCATTGGAAATCATATAATTGCTTGTCGCCGTTATCTTTCCCGCATCAAAATCAATTCCACCTTCACCGTTATAATTTGACATATCAATTACGGTGTTGTGCTTAATAATGGTTGCTTTGCTTTTATCTTCAACGTAACCCGAAAACAATGGCACAATAAAATCGCTTTGCCCTGCATTTGCCTTTGTCACAGGTGTTATGCAAGGTGTAAAAAGAAATCCTATAAACATTGCCAAAATAAGACTACTTACCTTCTTCATCTTCCACCTCG